>DAIMDJ010000045.1:0-9250 GCA_036725905.1 Terriglobales bacterium | reverse complement strand
AAATGCAACTCAGTTGCAAATAGTATGCGCCTAGCCTACATCGCACTTTTTGCTTTTTCCCTGTTCGCTTCAGTCACTTTGCAGGCCCAGGAGTCTCCTTATTTCGTAACGTACGATCATCATTTGGAAGAACCGGGAAATTTGGAAATCGAGACTTCCAGCACGGTGGGTGTCCCGCGCGCAGGGCAGCATTGGTTCTTTGCGCCTTACCTGGAGCTGGAATACGGCGTCACTGGGCGTTGGACTTCGGAGCTATACCTGGAAGGGCAGTCTACTGCTGGTGACAGCACCATCTTCACCGGATGGCGAATCGAGAATCGGTTTCGTCCCCTTGCGCGCGAGCATTGGATAAACCCTGTCCTTTATCTGGAATACGAGAATATCAATGAGGCCAGCCGCATCCGGAAAGAAATTGTTGGCGCCGCGCCTGAGCTTAATGAGAGCAACGCCGAATTGCGCGCAACTCGGGCTCACGAGCTTGAAACTAGGTTGATTCTCTCCAGCACCGCGCACGATTGGAATATTTCAGAGAACTTCATTGTGGAGAAGAATCTCTCTGAAAACGAAGGTTTCGAGTTCGGATATGCGCTGGCAGTAGCGCGGCCGCTGGCCACGCTGGCTTCCGGCAAGAACTGCCGCTTTTGCCGTGAAAACTTCATTGCTGGGGTAGAGCTGTACGGCGGGTTGGGCACGACGCAGGGCTTCGGCTTGCATGACACGGCTCATTATGCCGCGCCGGCAATTTCCTGGCAGATCAGCGACAACACCAGCCTGCGGTTTTCTCCTGCAATCGGATTGACTCATGGCAGCAGCCCGGCGCTGCTGCGCCTCGGCTACAGCTACGAAATTCGCGGATTCAGCACAAAACTAGCTCGGCTGTTTGGAGCCAAGCCGTGAGGTGCTGGATTCTATCCGCCATCTTTGGGCTCGTGAGCATTATGCTCGCGCAGAACAGCGCATATCAGCCCGACCCCAACTGGCGCGTCCCACAAGATGCCGCAATGAAGCCGAATCCGTTGGCTCGCAAGCCCGACGCTGCCGCGGGAGGCAAGAAACTCTTTTTGCGAAATTGCACGGAATGTCATGGTCAGGACGGCTCTGGCCTGGTGAAAAAGCATGCTGCCGATTTGCAGCTTCCGGTCGTGCAGAATCAAAGTGACGGCACTTTGTTTTGGAAGATTACCAACGGAAATCCCGATCGCGGCATGCCATCTTTTAGTAAGCTTCCCGAGCCGCAGCGCTGGCAGCTTGTACTTTTCATTCGCAAACTGAAGCCGGAAAATTAGCTACGCGTCAGCACGACTGATTCCCGCCCAAAGTTATCTCCGCGTCCGGTGAACGTCAACCGCGCAAGATTCGAACGTTGCTGGCGTGCCGCGTCCTCCAGCGGGACACCGTTGGTCCAGAGCTTGGTGCGTACGCAATTTTCAGCGGTGATTGACGTCGTAAGTGCGATCCGTCGCAACTTCTTTCCCATTTTGAAATTGGGAACCTCGGCCTTTGGCTTCGAAGCCCTTATTTTCAAGCTATACTTCGGAGTTAGTTCCCTTGTACGAATTTGAGATCACAGAGTGTGATTTCAAGCCTGAGGGAGAAAAATGAAAAAACGAGCGATTGTCCTCTCCAGACGAGTAGAGTCGAGAATCCTGGTTCTACGCGGGCACAGAGTCATACTCGATGCGGACCTCGCCGAGCTCTACGGCGTGGAAGTAAAGCGTTTGAATCAGCAGGTCAAGCGAAACATAGACCGCTTTCCTGGTGACTTCGTGCTGCAACTTTCCTCGGCGGAGTACGAATCTTTGAGGTTGCAATTTGCAACCTCAAACGAGGGCCGCGGCGGAAGGCGTTACTTGCCCTACGCCTTCACCGAGCACGGTGCAATCATGGCAGCCACGGTGTTGAATTCCCAGCGCGCCATAGAGATGAGCATCTTTGTCGTGCGCGCTTTCGTGCGCATGCGCGAAGCCCTGGCAGCAAATCGGCAGATCGTGGCCAAACTGACCGAACTTGAGAGCCGCCTCGAAAGCCACGATGCGGACATCCAGGAACTCGTAGAGGCGATTCGAGAGCTCATGGCCCCTCCCGCGCGGAATGGGCGCAGGATTGGATTTGATTACACGTCCGGTTCTCCGAAGCTGCGTGGGAAAGCACACGGTAGCTGGCGTCATAGCGTTAATCCTCACACTACTTCCAGAATTTCGTCTTCTAAGTCCAGTTCAGCTTGATTCCGAAGCTTGATTCCGAGTCTCTGATGGTAATGGCCCTCGCGCTCGGTATTTTGAGCTGCAGCAACATTGATGTGCTCGATGGCTGGCAAGATTGTCCCCTTCGCCGACACTTGGCTGGGTAGAAGACCCGTGCTTCGTCTACCTCGCGGCTCAATCTGCCGCCGCCCGAGCTTCGGCAGTAGTCGCTCCTTCTCTCACAATTCTCATGCCGTAGAACGATCGGTAAACGAAGAAGAACGAAACCAGAAAGAACGCCAGCGCCAGTCCGTGGCTCAATGCGCTACCTGCTTCCAGAGTCAATTTCACCGCAAGCTCCACTGCCAGCAGGCCGAACAAGGTTGTGAATTTGATCACCGGATTCATCGCCACCGAGGACGTATCCTTGAAAGGATCGCCCACCGTATCGCCGACGACCGTGGCATCGTGCAACGCCGTGCCTTTCTGTTTCAATTCAACTTCCACAATTTTTTTGGCATTGTCCCAGGCGCCGCCGGCGTTCGCCATGAAGATCGCCTGATACAAACCGAAAACAGCGATCGAGATCAGATATCCAATGAAGTAGAAGGGCTCGACAAAGGCAAACGCCAGCGTGGCGAAAAAGACCGCGAGGAATATATTGAACATGCCCTTCTGCGCGTACTGCGTGCAGATCTCCACAACTTTCTTGCTGTCGGACACCGAGGCTTTCTCCACTCCTTCCAGCCGAATGTTCGCTTTAATGAACTCGACTGCGCGGTAAGCGCCCGTAGTTACCGCCTGCGTGGAAGCGCCCGTGAACCAATAAATCATTGCTCCGCCGGTGATCAGTCCCAAAACAAACGGCGCATGTAAGAGCGAAAGATTGCCGACGTTTTCCGTCAGACCCTTGGTCAGCGCCATGATGATAGAAAAAATCATCGTCGTAGCACCCACTACGGCCGTTCCAATCAGCACCGGTTTGGCGGTTGCCTTGAATGTGTTGCCGGCGCCGTCATTGGCTTCGAGTAGGTCCTTGGCGCGCTCAAAGTTCACATCAATATTGAAATCTCGCTTGAGGTCCTGCTTTGCATTCGGAACCTGTTCGATCAGCGAAAGCTCATAAACCGATTGCGCGTTGTCGGTCACTGGCCCATACGAATCCACGGCGATCGTCACCGGTCCCATTCCCAAAAATCCGAACGCCACCAGCCCAAAGGCGAAGACTGGCGCCGCTACCATCAGTGCGCCCAAACCCATTGTGCTGAAGTAGTATCCGATGGACATCAGAATGACCATCGAAAATCCGAGGTAGTAAGCCGAGAAATTTCCTGCCACAAAGCCGGAAAGAATATCCAGCGACGCTCCGCCCTCCTGGGCCGAAATCACTATTTCTTTCACGTGCCGCGATTCCGTCGAAGTGAATACTTTCACCAGCTCAGGGATGATTGCTCCCGCTAGTGTTCCGCAGGAGATGATCGACGCCAGCTTCCACCACTGTGTCGGGTCGCCGCCTAGCTGCGGAATGATGAGCGAAGAAATAATGTAGGTCAGCACAATCGAAACCAGCGATGTGATCCAGACCAATGAGGTCAGTGGGGCTTCGAAGTTCATCTCCTGCACATGGCCATAACGCGCCTTGGCAATCGCCCCATTTAGGAAATAGGCGACAGCGCTCGCCACCAGCATCATGACGCGCATCACAAAGATCCACACCAGCAACTGAACTTGCACCGTCGGCTCTTTCACGCCCAGCAGAATGAACGTGATCAGCGCGACGCCAGTGACACCGTAAGTCTCGAATCCATCGGCCGATGGCCCGACCGAATCGCCCGCGTTGTCGCCCGTGCAATCGGCGATCACGCCCGGGTTCCGCGCATCATCTTCCTTAATCTTGAATACGATCTTCATCAGATCAGAGCCGATGTCGGCGATCTTGGTGAAAATTCCGCCGGCAATTCGCAGCGCTGCCGCTCCCAACGACTCGCCGATGGCAAATCCAATAAAGCATGGTCCCGCGTAATCACCCGGAATGAACAGCAGGATGAACAGCATGATTAACAGCTCGACGCTGATCAGCATCATGCCAATGCTCATGCCGGCTTCAAGCGGAATCCGATAAATCGGGTAAGGCTTGCCGCCCAGGCTGGCAAAGGCTGTCCGCGAGTTCGCGAACGTGTTCACGCGAATGCCGAACCACGCCACCCCGTAGCTTCCGGCAATCCCCACCACGCTGAACATAAGAATAATGACCACGCGCATGGCCTCATATTTCAGCAGCACGCCAAAATAAAGGATGATGACAACAGCGATAAACGCCCACAGCAGCAACAGGAATTTACCCTGCGTAATCAGGTAGGTCTTGCAAGTTTCGTAAATCAGTTCAGAAATTTCGCGCATCGCGCGATGCACTGGCAAATTCTTCAGCCGCGTGTAAATCACCAACCCAAATCCGAGGCCGAAAACACAGAAGAGAATCCCGATCAGTAGCAACCGGTGGCCGTCCATTCCAAGAAAGTTGACCTGTGACAGGTCGGGAAGTTTCAGGTTTGCCTCGCCGCCTACTTCAGAAGAAGATTGGCCAAAGGCACACGTGGTTAGGGCAATGACTGCAACAGCACCCGCCACGATCTTTCCAATTCGGCATCCTTGGGACGCAACACTCGCGAGCCAGATGCGCATAGGAATTCCTCCAGATGAGAACTTGTCAGATGTTCACGAGTTCAAGAGCCACATTCCGGTACACAGCATGACCAAACGCTCCTTACCGGAGCGCCAGGGAGCGCATTGCCGGAGTTCCGAACACGCTTCCACTGCAAGACTTGAAAAGGATTGCTGAGCTTGGCCGCGTCGGTTGATTTGCGCCGGCTACGCAGCAAGCAGGCAGACTCCTGCCCCGCGCAGCCTCGATCACAAAACGTGCTTTTATAGCATGCCGGACGCAATAGGGTCAACGCGCGTGCTCGCCAGCTCTAACCTTAATGCTGCCTTAAGCCTACGCGGAAATCACCCCGCCACTTTCCTCTCCTGCTGGCATCTAACTAGGTAATTGAAGCGGACGGCCTTCGCGGTGACTATACAGGAACGTGGGGTCCGCTGGCGGGTGGATCGGAGGATGGCTATGGCGCAAGTGATTGAGTTCTACATTCCGGCACGTTTTCACAAGAGAGTGAAATGGCTCCCCCCGGAACAACGCGGCAAGGTGATCGAATTCCCTGCCGCGATACGCAAGTCGGCATAACGCGGCAAGATAGAGGCTCGCTTGCGGTGCGGGCATCCGCACCCAGCGAATCACGGATTATCCGGGCAACCACCAACTGCATGCCGGGATCGCAAGATCCCGGCTTTTTTCTTTCTGGAGCCCTTCTTTCGCGCGCTCAACAGGAAGACACAAATCTTCGATCCTGCTGGACGGGGCATAGCCCCCGTCCCCACACAAGATTGGTTGAAGCAAGAGAGTGCAGAAGTAAAACTGTGGACAGGGCTTTAGGTGAGATAGACTTTGTGTGGGGGCGGGGCTTTGCCCCGCCCAAGTCGCGGAAAGGGAAGGTTTCATGCGAAGAATTCCTGCTCTGTTGGAAGCTGTATAGGACGCGGCAGGCGATCGGTAACTTCCGCCAAGCGCGACAGCTTGTCCGCTAACTCGCGCGTGAGCGATCCGGGCTGCATTCGCCAGTGATAATTGCCGTCATGCTTACTGGGGGTATTCAGCCGAGCTTCACTGCCCAGCCCCAGGACATCCTGGATGGGAACCACAGAAAGACTCGCCACCGAGCTCTGCGCCAGCCGGATAAAGGACCAGTTCACTCCATCCTCGCAGCGTCCGACCAGCGCTTCCACGGCGCGACGCTCGTGATCGCTCGCTGTTTTCCACCATCCCAACGTCGTGTCATTATCATGCGTTCCCGTGTAGACCACGCGATCGGACGTGAGCCGGTGGGGCAAATAAACGTGTGCGCCCGGATCACCAAATCCAAACTGAAGCACTGCCATGCCTGGTATTTTGTGGTTCTCTCGCAACGCGTGCACATCGGGCGTGATGTAGCCGAGGTCTTCAGCAAAGAACGGCAGACCACCAAGAGCCTCGCGCAGCTTGACGAATAGCTCATCTCGCGGGCCGTCCACCCAATGACCGTTCATAGCTGTGTCGTGATGCGCGGGAATTTCCCAAAACTGGGCGAAACCACGGAAGTGATCAAGACGAATGTAATCGCAGGTCTGCGTAGCCCAGCGCAGCCGCTGAATCCACCATTCGTAACCGCGCGCCCGCATGACATCCCAGTTGTAAAGCGGATTCCCCCAGCGTTGCCCGGTCGCGCTAAACGCATCAGGCGGAACGCCGGAAACGACGTCAGGATCAAGGTTCTCATTCAAGCGATACAGTTCGGTATGCGCCCAAACGTCCGCGCTGTCGTAATCCACAAAAATGGCAATGTCACCCACTACACGTATTGATTTTTGCGCGCAATACAAACGCAAAGCATGCCATTGCTCGTAAAAAAAGAACTGAATAACACGGCGAGTCGCGAGTTCAGAGGCGAGGTCGGAGCGTGCCTTCTCTAAAGCAGCGGGCTCACGCCGTGCCAGTTCGCGCGGCCATTGGTTCCAACATTTCTTGCCATAGCGATCACGTAAAGTGTCGTAAAGGACAAAATCTTCCAGCCACCAGGAATTCTCGGAGCAGAACGCATCGAACCGAGATCGTGCATCCCCCGGGGCATGCTGCAAAAAATTTCGCGCCGCTTGCGCCAGTAGCGGCGGTTTCGTTGCCCGCACTTGACCATAATCAATTGGCCCCACTTTATCAGTGAAGCCGGCGAGACACGCACGATCGATCCATCCACGGTCTTCTAGGCGCTCCAGGCTGATCAGGAGCGGATTTCCAGCGAAAGCAGAAGTAGAAGAATAGGGAGAGTTCCCATTCGCCGGCGGCCCGAGCGGCAGCACTTGCCAAAGGCCCTGGCGCGCATCAGCAAGCCAATTCAAAAATTCATAAGCGGCTGGGCCAAAGTCGCCGATGCCACCCCGCGATGGGAATGAGATGGGATGAAGCAGGATTCCGGTAGAGCGGGGGAATGACATTGGATATGCTTAAAGTTATGAGGCTCGCGAGGGCAAGATGCCCTCGCCACAGCCGGCGAGGACGTCGGCGCTACAATTCATCCACCCTGCTCCTGCGAGCGGGTCAGACTTTTCATTTCGTCCTGATTGATCTGGATTTTTCCGGCCTTCTGCATCTGATCGCGCAAGTTTGCGACGAACAATCGGAAAAGCTCCTCTTGTTTGCTTTGCAGAAGTGAATCGCGAATCTGGTCCTTCTTCACTGCAAAGTCCTGCTCCGGCGGTTCCTGCTTGTCCAAGAGCGCAAGCACGACGCCAGTGTTTCCATTATCGATGGGACCACTGATTTCACCGGGCTTCATCGCGAAGGCCACAGAAGCACCACCTGACATGGAACCGATATCGGGCACCTGGCCATCAGGCAGCACCAAGTCGCTGGTTTTAACAGTCGCGCCAAGTTCTTTGGCGGCTTTTTTCAAATCATGCGCAGCTCTGGCGCGATCGGAAAGCTCTCGCGTTTTCTGCGATAGCAGCGCCGCGGAACGCTCGTTTTTGAATTCTGTTTCCACACGGCTGCGAATTTCCTCGAATGCCGGCGTTGAGGGCGGCTTTACCGCCAGCACTTCGAAAATGGCGTAGCCTTGCGGCAGTTGCGCCTCATCCGGCGGAGATTTTTCACGCGCGGAAAATACTGCCTCCGTGAACTGTGGAGAATTGCCGATGCCGGGCAGCGCGTCGGTGCGGCTGACGAAGTCGGTGGTTACAACTTGCAGCCCTTTGGCGGAAGCAGCCTTGTCCAAACCCGCGGTTTTCGCTTGCGTCAGCAATGTGTTCGCGTCGTTGTCTGCAGCCCGAGCGGCCTTTTGCTGCTTGATAACTGGCTCAATCTGATCTTTGACTTCGTCGAGCGTCTTGACATGCGCTGGCTGCTTATCGTCGATTCGCAGAATCAAGAATGCGTAACCGGCATCGATGACGTCGCTCGTTCCACCCTTCGGCAGCGAATAGGCAACCTTGTCAGCGGAAGGAACCGGGAAGTGCTGCACCCATCCGATTGACCCGCCAGTCTTGCCGCTGGAATCGTCGGAATACTTCTTAGCCAGATCCTCGAATTTCGCGCCTGACTTCAATTGCTTCAGGACGTCTTCAGCTTTCTTACGCGCTTCTTCGATTCCCTTGGGATCAACTTTGCCGTCGGGTCCTGGCAAAGGAGTCTTGATAAGGATCTGGCTTGCCTTGACCTGTTCCGGAACGCGGTACTCGTCACGGTGCTGGCTGTAATAGGACTGCAAATCCTCGTGCGTGACCTGCGTTTCGGCTTGGATTTTCGCGGTGTCCACGACCACGTAGCGAATCTTTCGCTTCTCGGGAATCGAGTTGTTGTACGTGGCCTTGTTGCGGTCGTAGAAAGCCTTCAGCTCGGCCTCGCTCGGATGGATCTCTTTAAGGACGTCATCTTTGCGCAGCACTGCGTAATCAAATTTGACTTTGGTGTTCTTGCGCACGAATTCCTGATGAACCTCGGCATCTGTGACAGAGGCGCTGCCGGTGACCAGGTTGCGCAGTTTATCGAAAAGGATTTCTTCTTTTACGCTCTGCTCGAATTGCGGAACGGTTAGTTCCGCTTGCTGAATTCGCGCCTCGTATGCTTCCTGGCCGATGAAGCTACCACCCGGAAAGAATGCCTGTGCATAGCGGCCATGCTGCAACTCGTCGCTCAATTCCTGATCGTTTACTCGCAGGCCAAGCCGCTCGGCTTCGACTAGGATGGCCTTTTGGCTGATCAGGTTTTCGGCCGCACGCTGCGCAAAGAATGGCATCAGCATCGCCATTTGTGCGCCGCCGCGTGGAAACTGCTGCTTCAGCATCTGAGTCGTTTGGCGCTGCACCTGAAGCCGGGTCACTTCCTCGCCGCCAACTTTGGCCACTACGCCCTGGCTGGGACCACCAAAACCCGTGCTCCCTCCGCTAGGCACCAGATACCAAACCATGGAAACGCAAATGAG
>DAIMDJ010000044.1:0-11662 GCA_036725905.1 Terriglobales bacterium | reverse complement strand
AATCGCGGGCCGCTTTCATTTGTCCGCGGCAAGCAGCGATGGCACTCCTGGTACTCGAAACCGTCATGTCGCCACCCGGAAGCTGTTGGGCCGCCTCCAGATGCTTTTCCATCTCAGCGTCATTCTGCACCCAGGCGATGGCGGCCAATTGCAGATGATTCCCTAAGGGATTCAGCTTCCGCTCCAGAGCCTGATTCAGGATTGTTTTAGCTTCGTCGAGCCGATTCAGACCCATATAAGCCTGAGCTAGGTTGGCATAACCGCTTGCGCTATCGGGATCGAGTTGCACCGATTGGCGAGCATTATCTAGAGCATTTTCAAACTGCCCGAGCTGGTTGTAGATAGCGGAAATGTTGTTATACGGAATCGAATCGCGCGGATAAGTCTGCTTATACAACTCCAGCGCGGTGATCCCCTTTTCCAGTTGTCCGGAGTCCCCATAGTAGTGCGACATGATATAGAGTTTCTCGTGCTCACTGGTTCGGTCGCGCAGCTCAAAAGCTTTTTGCCGGTTTTGCTCAGAAGCTTGGTTCTGGCCCAGATTGCCATAGACCGCGCCTAACCGGGCATAGGCCATAGCGAAATTAGGATCCAACTCGGTGGCGCGCTGATAGAGCGGAAGGGCGGCCAGTTCGTCGCCTGCGTTGTGCTTTGCATCCGCCAAACTGAGGGCTTTTAGTGCCTCGAGAGATGAGGTAGTCGCCTCCGACAACGGCTTGTCGAATTTCTGCACGGACGCGAGTGACTCGCCAAGTTTCTTCCGTAGACTTGATCCTGCTTCGTGGAGCGAATTCAGCACTTCTTCTTTTCTGGATGCTTGAACCTCCTCACGAGCGAGTGATTCGCCGTTCGAGGCGTTCACCGCTTCCAGAGTGATGACATATTGGCTTCCCAGATTGCCGATCGAGCCATTGAGCATCGCCCTGATGCCATCGCGCAGGCAAATCTCGCGGCCCACATCACTGGTAATGCGATCTTCAGGGCTGCGTCCCATAAATTGCAGCGTCTGCCGAACTCGCTGCTCCGGAAAGACATTGACATAAGGGGACTGCTCCAGGTCCACAGCCAAAGCTTTTTTTAGCGTCCCGTCGAAAACCGGGTCGGCGGTAGTGTTAACGAAGTCGGCAAGCAGGATCGAATCTTTCTCTGACATCACCGCCTTGCTGCGCCGCACGAAAAAAGTCATCGCCAGACCAACGGCCGCGATAACGGCAAGAGCCATAACCGCATAATTCCAAAGTCTCCGGGATCCTTCGTAGCCTGCGGGCCGCAAGCGGCGTGAATCGCTGTCGATGGCCGTCACCATCCCAGACTCGGTATCGCGCTTCAGCCGTTTCAAATCAGCGCGCACTTCCGCTGCGCCCTGGTAGCGCAGCTCGCGATCTTTCTCCAGCAATTTGTTGATGATGACTTCCAACTGCGGCGGCACATCAGGATTGAGCCGCACCACCGGCACCGGAGGCCGGTTCAGAATCGCCTCGAACATAATCGGCGCTGTTTCCCCACGAAACGGCAACGCACCGGTCGCCATCTCATAAAGCACGGAGCCAAAGGAAAACAGATCGGTGCGCGCATCCAGATCTTTGCCGCGCGCTTGTTCTGGGGACATGTAAGCCACCGTGCCGACCGTCGATCCGGGGCTGGTCAGCAGATTTTCTTCGAGTGTCGCCGCCGTGCTGAGCGTAGGCCCGCCCAAAACTGCTTCCGCTTTCAAGGTCTGCTTGGCAAGGCCGAAGTCTAAAATCTTTGCCTGATTTCTGGCGGTCACAAAGATATTGGCTGGCTTAATGTCGCGATGGATGATGCCCTTGGCATGCGCGGCCTCCAGCGCGTCGGCTATTTGGATCGCCAGGTCAAGCAATACGTCGATTTCCAGTGGCTGCTTTCCGATACGCTGTTTCAGCGTCCGGCCTTCCAGCACCTCCATGGCAATGAAGTACCGGCCATCGGCCTTGCCAATTTCATAAATTGTGCAGATGTTGGAATGGTTCAGCGCCGAGGCAGCCCTCGCTTCGCGCTGAAAGCGCTCCAGAGCGGAGGCATCTTTTTCCAGTTCACCAGGCAGAAACTTCAGTGCAACATGCCGCCTGAGGTCGAGGTCCTCCGCCGCATAGACCACACCCATGCCACCGCCGCCTAACTGCTGCAGCATGCGGTAGTGGGAGATCGTCTCACCAATCATCAACCGACCACTCCAAGGAACTTTCGATGGTAGGCTGCAGGCGTAGGCAAGTCAACGAAGGGGTGGCGCTGTCTACTCTGGCAGATCACTTCGGATTCGTTATTTAGCGGACGAGATTCTGACGACCAGGAACAGCTCAGGTACCAAATGCTAAATGCCAGGTGCTAACTGCTGCTTACCGCATCCACACCAGCACAACGATAGTCAGCGCGGTAACCAGGAGCGTTCCAATCAAATACTGGTGCGAGCGCAGCCAGCTTTCTTCCGGTGCAGTGAACTGAGAAAGAAATGGCGCAGTGGTTGCGTCCTGAGGCGCTCCCGAAGATTCGCAATCCAGGCACAGCTTGCGCCCTCCAGAAACCGGGAAGCCGCATGCTTCGCAAGTCCCGATATTCCCCCGTTCGCCGGTGAGAACAACTTGAGGCTCGTCCGTTTCCTGGGAGATATTGGTTTCGATTGTTCCTGATTTCGGCCCGGGCTTATCTTCATTGCTGAGTTTTGCTGACGCCTTCTCCTCAATCGGAGAATTTGCGCCTGCCTCGGCACCGTTAGCTGTCTGCTTCTTTTCCACGGCTTGTTCGCCGATCTTCTCGGCCCGCCGCGCAGCCTCAGCATGTTCCAGAGCTGTTTGGATCATCTCCGCCAATCGTTCCAAGGCAATTATGTCCCGCTCGCCGAACGCGTAGGCACGGCCGGAAAAAAGCTCAAAGACGCCATTCACTTCCGGCTCGCGAATAAGCGGCAGGACCACGACCGAGGCAATTCCCAAAGCCCGGCAGCTTTCGCGGTTTACTCGCGAATCGAGCTCCGCATTGTCGCAACGCAGAATCTGCCGCGTGCGCACGCTCTCGCCAGAAAGGCCGGAATTAACCTGCAAATGCGCTCCCAGCGCGGGCGCCGACGGTCCTGCGCTGGCGCGGCAAATCATTTCTTCATCTTCGCGGAGCGCGATCGCCGCGCCCGAAGCGCCAGTAATGTATTGCGCCCGTTCTGCCAGCAACTGCAGCGCGGCATTCAAATCTCGCTGCGCCATCTCACTGAGTGATTTGCCGCCGTCCTCGGCTGGAAACCGGAGTCGTTCAGGAGTTCGCGGAGGCGCGACAGGCGAGCCGCCGCGCAAGCTCTCCGGCCGGACAGTTTTCAGCCCCGCCTGGGAAGAATCTCGGTCCAGGGTGGAAGATTCCATGAAAATTGTATGAGGGCTACTCTGCCCGGAGTTTCGCTCCCCTGCAACCAAGTGTCAAGCAGAATCCCTCAGCGAAGGTTCTACGCCAAAGGTCACGCCTTGATTTCAGTCGCCAGTTTGCAATTGCCGATTCGGAAGGTCTTCAACTTGGCAATCGCCGCTCGAAAATCGGAAATCACAAACTCACCGCCGCCGCTGTGGCAAGCGGAGCCCTACAATGTTGCAGACGCGTACGATTTATAGCCTTCTCCTTCCGCAGGAAGAATCGTATCGTTTCGCCAAGGACACACTGATGATCCGCGAGGAGACGTTGCCCGATATAGGGGAACCGAGGCATGTCTGACAAGCGCGGTGGCGAACAAGTTCAAAGACGCCATTGCCGGCTTCAACCGCTTCCACAGTAAGAAGTGGCTTTTGCAGCGGCAGTTCCAGATCGAGAAGCCTTACAAAATCGTGAGCTCAGGTGTCATTGCGGCTCTCCCGGACTATCCACCAAGCTCGGCTGCATACGTTGAGATGTCACCCGTAGGCTTCAACCATGAAAAACTCAGGCCATCGTTTATATTGGCAGTTCTTGCGGTGGTCTCTGCGGCAGTTGGCGTTTCCATCTGCTTGGAAAACTTCACGACAACTGGAAAGAAGCACCCGTCGCTACCTGCATATTGGCATCATAAGTGTTGCAAAATCGCCATAGCTTCTGCATGGCGGACAACTCCGCGATGCCGGCGCACAAAGAATCCTGAGACAAGTATGAGTCCTGCTATTCTGCTGCGAGCACATGCCCCAGATTCCTTCTGCTGCACTCTCTGACGCTCGCATTATCGCCGCTTACATCATCTTTCTTGCCAGTTACCTCGTTTTTGCGCTGGGCAAATTCCCAGGATTCAAAATTGATCGCCCTGGCGCCGCCATCATTGGTGCGGTTGCTATGGTCGCAGCTCGCGTTGTCTCGCCGGCACAGGCCCTGCACTTCATTGATTTTTCAACCATCGTCCTGCTGTTTTCGATGATGCTGATTGTGGGCAATCTGCACCTGGTCGGCTTCTTCGAATGGATTGCTGAAGTCGTACTGCGCCGGTTAAGGCCCGCGCGGTTTTTGCCGGCGGTAATCTTCACGTCCGGAATCTTCTCGGCATTTTTCGTGAATGACATCGTGTGCCTGGTCATGGTGCCGTTCGTCTTGAACATCACGCGACGCATGAAACTCCCGCCGCTGCCTTATCTGCTCGCGGTCGCAACCGCATCAAACATCGGCAGCGTCGCGACGATCGCCGGCAACCCTCAGAACATGCTGATCGGGTCGTTCTCCGGGATTAAGTATCGCGACTTCCTTTGGCACCTGGGTCCCGTCGCGCTGATTGGGTTGTTCCTCGACTGGGCCGTACTCCATTCGGTGTATGGTGCCGCAGAGGCAAAATCTGCTGATATAGAAAAACCTATTCCGCTGCCGCCTCTCGACCTCTCGCGGCTTTCGAAACCCGTAATCGTTGTAGCTGCCGTTGTTACGGGATTCTTCATGGGAGCGCCTCCCGCAATGATGGCGGCACTGGGCGCTGCCGTGCTCTTGATCACGCGCACGCTCGATCCCCATAAACTTTATGAAGAAGTGGACTGGGGGTTACTTGTATTCTTCGTTGGGTTATTTCTGATCGTTGGCGGGGCGGAAAATGCTGGAATTGTTCGTAATCTGCTCGATGTAGCTGAACACTGGAACCTGCAACACGTGGCAGTGTTCACGATTGCCGTAGGAGTCCTCAGCAATATCGTCAGCAACGTCCCAGCTGTAATGCTGCTCAAGTCGCTGGTTCCGGGATTTTCCAATCCACACACAGCCTGGCTGGTGCTGGCGATGGCTTCTACGCTTGCCGGCAATCTCACGATCACAGGCAGCGTAGCCAATATCATTGTGGTCGAAAGCGCGCGGCCCGACGTGCACGTGAGTTTCTGGGATTATTTCCGTGCCGGCGCCCCAATCACCGCGGCTACACTGCTGGTGGGATGGGCGTGGTTGGCCTGGATAAGGTGATACGTTGCACGAGCAACTGAGCTAGGCAATTCCCCAACCTTCGAGAACCCCATGGATGCCCACCGTTCGCGATTGTCGAATGGCGGGTATCTCTTATTCATTTTCCAGCAAAACGCCCCGAATGCGCGCGCTCTGCGCAGCCGTTTGAATGGAAGCGGTTTAAGAGTTCACGATACTCAAACGGACCTCAGAACAAGTTCTCCAAATCGCGAGCACCGTGAAGAACTCTGAGGACGAATATCTCAGCCCCGCGGAATTGATAGAAAACCAGATGCTTTGGAAATCCCGGGACCAGAACTCGCCGCACGTCGCTGAGTTCTGCATGACTGAAGGTGCAAATTGAGCCAGCCTGAGGATTGTCGAGAACGCACAACAGGGCTGACGTTACGGCCTTCTCCCATCGCTTCGCCAACGTTGGGCCTGACTGCTCCTCGTACCAATCGGCTTGCTCGACGATGTCGGCAGCCGCCGCCTCGCTCAGAGCAAGCCTAAGTTTTTTCACTTCCGGCGAGCCCGCGCACGTAACGCTGGCACTAAGCCTTTTTTGCGGATGTCGGCAACTGGCAGCTCGATTCTAGCTCCTCTCGCAGCCGCTATCAGGTCCTGTTCCAAGTTTCCCAGCCGCCGTTCCTTGTCCTGACGAATCAGCTCGCGAACATATTCGCTCGGGGTACCCCAGTCCCCAGAAGCCACCTGCCCTTCTACGTATGCCTTCAGCGCCTCAGGGAGTGAAATATTTAATGAAGTCATTGGCATGGCTTCATATTATGACAGTTTATGAAGGACAAAACAAATCAGCTACGCCACTCCTGCTCCCCGGCACACACCGCAGCGCCCGTGACCAGCAGGGGCACCGCGATACTTCCACGACCCTTTTGCGGAAGCGCGGAACTAGGCTCGCACGATATCGCCTACGTGGATGGTGCCTTCGCTTAAGATCTGAGCGCGCAATCCGCCGCGATGGAGCAAGCCTTTGATTACCGGCTGTCCCGTAAGGTGCTGCAGGTGATCGCAGGGCTCACAAAGGCGAATGCCGCGAATCTTGACCTCGCCAATAAAGAATTCCTTTCCGACCAGGTGATTTAAGGGCACATCGCGAGTTACCAGATTCCGCCGCGCATCGCGAGGAGCAAGCTCGATAGCGTAATCTCGGCGGAGCGCCTCGATGGCTTCAGCCTCGATCAAAGTCAGCTCGTAAGATGGCTCCGGCTTGAAGAAAGTGCCCTGCCCCAGCGCGTAGCGGTCGCCCTCAAGACCAACGCCGGGTAGGGCGCGAGCTTCGGCAATTGCGCGCATAGGTTCTTTTGCGCCGTCAGCGATGTTGATGGATTCGATCGTGCCTTGCCACATTTGCTCAACCCAAGCCTCTAATGTTGTCATTCCGAACGCCTTCAGGCGGTGAGAAATCTGCTGTACCCATATAGAAAGCAGATTTCTCGCTTCGCTCGAAATGACAATTTGTTAAGAGCTGCTGGGAAGACGGGCGAGGACGCCCGTCCTCCATCAACGCTTCCGCGATTCGTCCCCGACAATTTTGATGCATTCATCGAGCACCTCAAGGGCGACATCAGCTTCGTCCTTGGTGACCACGAGCGGCGGCGCCAGGCGAATAGTGCTCGGTCCGCAGCCCAGGAACAGAACGCCGCGCTCGAATGCGAGCTCGACAATGCGGTCACGCTCCGGGCCGGCGTATTCCTTGGTCTGCTTGTCTTTGACGATCTCCACGCCGATCATCAGCCCGCGGCCGCGAACGTCACCAACCAGGCTGTGCTTCTTTGGCCAGTCGGCGATCCGCTTCATGATGTGATTGCCAACGTCTGCCGAGTTCTTCAGCAGGCCTTCGTTCTCGATTACATCGAGCGTCGCCAGCGCTGCTGCAATACATACGGGATTGCCGCCAAATGTTGAGGCGTGCGAGCCAGGCACCCAGTCCATGATGTCTGCGCGCGTCATCGTGATGCCAAGAGGCATCCCCGAAGCAATACCCTTTGCCACGCAGACAATATCGGGCTGCACTCCAGCGTGCTCGATAGCCCACCACTTGCCTGTCCGCCCCATGCCAGATTGAACTTCATCAGCGACCAGCAGGATTCCATGCCGGTCGCAAATGCGGCGCAGCTCCTGCATGAAAATTGTCGGAGCGATGACATATCCGCCTTCGCCCTGCACCGGCTCCACGAAAATCGCGGCGACTTCTTCCGGCGCAAGGATCGTCTTGAAGAGCTTGTCTTCAATGAAGCGGGCGCAAGCAAGCGCGTCCTGCTCGCCTTTACGGAAGATGTCCGGAAAAGGAATGTGCGTGACTCCGGGCACCAGTGGCGCGAAACGCCGCTTCTGCTGCGGCTTTGAAGCAGTGAGCGACACCGCACCCATCGTCCGTCCGTGGAAGGCGCCGAGGAATGCGATCACGTTCTGCCGCTTAGTGTGGTAGCGCGCCAGCTTGAACGCGGCTTCGACCGCCTCCGTTCCGGAGTTACCGTAATAAATTTTGTGCGGGCCAGGCATGGGCGCGATCTTCGACAGCCGCTCCGCCAGCGTGATCATGTTCTCGTAATAAAAATCTGTTCCCGACATGTGGATCAGCTCGCCCGCCTGCTTCTGAATGGCTGCGACCACATCGGGATGGCAATGGCCGGTGGAGACCACTGCTATGCCGGCGGAGAAGTCAAAAAACTCGTTTCCGTCTATATCAGTGACTACAATTCCGCGCCCGCTTTTTGCGACCAGGGGATACGAGCGCGTGTACGACGGCGAAATGTATTTTTCGTCCCCGGCTAGAATGCGCTTGGCATTCGGGCCAGGCAGCGCGGTCTTAATCTTGGGTCCTGCTAGAGTCTTGGTGGTCATGGGATCCTCCGAATTCGGTCGTTGGTCTTTGGGCGTTTGTCGCTGGCCAAGGCACGAGGGAACACGGCCTGAGCCGAACACAGAAAGGAGGATCAAAAATTAGTCGCTACCGAAAAGATTGGGCCGCAGACGAGACGGCAGCACCGCCCGATACCGCCGCGGGCACACCAGGGACCTTAGCCAGCATGCGGGCAAATGCGAATTGGACTTCTGAAGGCGCATGAGCAAAATCTCATTTTATTATATCCTGCACTAGCAAGTGCCCGTAACCCCCCTGTATCGATCGGAACACTCCCTTCAGCGGAAATCCGGTACAGTTGCGAAAATCCGGTAGTGGTGCAGTTTCCTTGTCATCCTGAGCAAGCGTTCTTTGCGCAGCGAAGGATCTGGGCGAGCCGCGCGAAGCGCCGCGTTTCTTGCGGCGCAATAATCGCGCGTTTGGCTCGCTTCCTCACCAAACTGCACCACTACCGAAAATCCCGCATCCTGCCTCGTCTCTAGCGTGTCTGATAACTTAATCCTGTGGCTCACAATGCTCCAAGCCGCCTCACTATCATTTTCTGCTTCGCACTCGTGTACCTATTCTGGGGCTCCACCTATCTCGGCATCGACATCGCCGTTGAGCACATCCCGCCCGCGCTGATGTGCGGCACGCGCTTCACTATCGCAGGCGTGTTCATGCTGGCGTACTGCGGCTTACGCGGAAAGAGGATTCTCTACGCTCCACGACAGCTCTGGCAAATGGCCGCAGTTGGCGTGCTGTTGCTCATGGGAGGCAATCTCACGCTCGCCTATGCCGAAACGCGAGTCGCATCAGGATTGGCCGCTCTGATTATTGCTATCACGCCTTTGTGGTTTCTTGTGCTCGATTCGCTGCTACTCGGCGATCACCACATTGCGTCGCGCGGAAAAGCCGGGCTTGGACTGGGGGTCGTTGGCTTGGCAGTTTTGCTTTGGCCTGATCTTATGGCGACCGGTTCGTTCGGACGGTCACAGCTATGGGCTTCGCTGAGTCTGATTCTCGCCTCTTTCAGTTGGGCGCTGGGTTCGGTGCTGGCGAAAAAGTGGAAATCGCCCGAAGTCGACCCTTTCTCCGCCATAGCCTGGCAGATGATTGCCGCCGGAATCGCCAATCTCCTATTCGCGGTAGCTCTGCGTGATCACTCCCACGCTGTCTGGACTGCAGGCGGAATAGGCGCAATAGTCTATCTGATCGTCTGTGGCTCCTGGATCGGCTACACCGCCTACATCTGGCTTCTCGGCCATGTGCCTACTTCGAAGGTCTCGACGTACGCGTATGTAAATCCAGTGGTCGCCGTCTTCCTGGGATGGCTGATCCTGCACGAGCCCATCACGCCATATATTCTTGCAGGCAGCGCGATCGTCGTCGCGTCCGTGGCACTGGTAACCAGCGCCGAAGTAAAAACGAGAACCTCAACCGAGCAGATGCAGGCCATCGAAACCGCATGAGATTGAACTAACTTCCATTGCGCTCGACTTCAACGTCGTAACTGTTCGAATCCGCATGCGGCTTGGAGACGGAAGATTTCGCCCCGCATAGCCCCAAGCCGTTCTGCAGCGTCTCCGCCCTTGTCATTCCGAGCGCCTTCAGGCCCGAGGAATCTGTTTTTCACCGCGAATCGCCTCGCGCACCCCAAAGGCGTTCTACAGGACAGAAACCACACTGTCCGAAGGCGACCTGACGCTTCATCTTCTCCGCGTCTGCAATTGACCCGCCCTAAGTGGAGGACTAGACTCCTCGCTGAGGTGTTTCCATGCGTTGTTTGCTTAAGGTTCTAATCCCTGTTGAGACTGGCAATGCCGCGATCAGCGATGGCAGCTTGCCGAAAACCATTGAATCAATCCTTGCCGACCTAAACCCCGAGGCAGCCTATTTCGCCGAAGAAAATGGCAAGAGAACTGGTTTCATCTTCTTTGACCTGAAAGATACTTCCCAGATTCCTGCCGTGGCGGAGCCGTGGTTTCTGGCCTTCAATGCGCATATCGAGTTGCATCCCGCAATGAACCTCGAAGACCTGAAGAAAGCCGGACCGGGCATCGAAAAAGCAGTCAAGAATTATCGCCGCGTCGCGCAGGCAAAAGCGGCATAACTGATTTCACGCCCCAATACCCCGCGCGCAATAATCAAAGATCGCCCTCGAAAGAGGGCTTTCTTGTTTGGCTTGAGTCCACTCTCCAAGGGCGACATCAATCCGTGATCGTGTGTCGCGGACACTCCTATCCGCGGTTTTTGCTCTTCCCCAGGACGACAGAACTGGCTTCTTGGCCTCCCTCAATAGTTTTGCCATTCCGGCCCTGAGCGGGAGGACGCGAGGAATCTGCTTCTTGCATCGAATTGCCCCTGCCTGCTCTGAGAGAACCCTGAGTAGAAGACGAAGCGGAGTCGAATTATCGTCGGCGTTAACAAAGTGGAGCACTATGAAATCGCCATATATGGATCACTGGCCGATTTCGCGCAGCAGCTTGGCGTTCCCGATGCTGCCGGCTTGCTCCATCTAACTCTGGAAGAAGAGAAGGCTGCTGACTCAACTCGCCGAAACTGCTATCAACCCCAGGGCTGAGCAGGAGCGCCGGGGTGCCTGAGTCGTCATCAAAAAGCCCCACTTCTCCCATATGAGAAGTGGGGCGGATTTTCTAATTTGAAGATTGAAATAGACTTGCCAGGTCTCGCCGGCTTTGCAACGGGATTGCTCCAAGCCGATCAGGCTACTTCGAGCACGAATCGCTTACCATTTTGACGTCCGTGACCTTCAGATGTCCGTGCTCAGTGTTTTCTTTCTTCATGCCGGCATCGTGGGCCATGTCCTTGGTGTCTTCTTTCATGTTATGCGCCTTTGCGTGCGAGACCACTCCTGTCACCGTAACCTTATGCCCGACATGCTCAGCGAGCGACACGTTGCTGCTGCGCACTTCCCATGTGCTGCCGTCATCCGCAGTCAGATTAAACTCCTTCGCGCTGTCGCCCTGCGCCAAACATCCAGTAATGCTTTTCGTGTCCGATTTCCCTTTCGCCTCGGACGAATCATCCGACATAGCCCATACCGACGCCGTACACGCCAGCACCAGGCACAAAAGCAGATTTCTCATGTTTGTTCCTCCGTAGATTTCCTTCTCGACCGGGAATTCGATGTCTCCTTGGCCAGAACAGGTTGCAGCGGACTAGCGGCGCCCAATCTAAGCGCTTGAATAGTGGGCACTTGCTGGATGGCGCATCAAGACCCCAAAACACACCGGTTCGCCCTCAACGAAACAGGTCTGAAAGCCCAAACCAGAACAGCGAACCAGATTTCGCGTTCCGAACTAAGTAGAACGATTCGTAAAACGAATTGTCCGGCGGAGTCGAGGAATCTGCTTTTTGTCTAACGCTGCCGACGGCCGGCCGTGCTCACGCCAACTTACT
>DAIMDJ010000043.1:0-11687 GCA_036725905.1 Terriglobales bacterium | reverse complement strand
GCTCGAATGGACGAATGGATTGCGAAGTGCGAAGCGCGTTATGGAAAGAGGACGAAGCTAATCGACCACCCCGTCTTTGGGGCGCTGACTGCCCGGCAGTGGCGGAAATTTCACTGGGTGCACGGAAGGCATCACGTGAATCAAATCGTTCGGTTACGGCATCAGGCTGCTAATTGAAGGTCGATTTTCAACTAATCCGCGGTTTCTGCTACATGAGTTGAGCATACTCCCGCGCTACTCCCTCAAGCCTGCCGGAACGCCTGCCTTGCGAGCTTGTTCTTTCAAATCCTCGAGATCCTGTTTCGCCGTGGCCAGTTCCTTTTGCTTAGCATCGAGCTGTTTCTTATATTGCGCATCTTCCTTGTCCCAGGCGCCCTGATTACGGAGACGGTTGCCGGCGTCGGCGTAGAACGCGGCGGCGCGCAGTTGATATTCGCGTTGCATCACATCGAGCTCGCGCGTAAGCAAATCCACTTGGTGGTTCTGCTCAGTAATTTTGTCCTTCCACTGCTGGTTCTTGGACTGGCCGTCTTTCGCTTTATCGCTGTCGGCAGGTTTTTCATGCGAATCGCCGGATTCTGCTTCTGGTTGCGCTTCGGATTTTTCTTCGGATTTCGCTTCCGCCTTTGCTTCTGACTCAGACTTGCTCTGACTTGCTTGCTCGGCGGATTTCTCCGGCGGCTCGGGTTTCCCTACTACGCTTAGCTTGTCGGTCTTGGGCAGGTTGTCGTTGTCGAACTTTTTAGACGTTTCTTTCTTGTCTTTGCGGGCGGCGCGAGCAGAATCGGCGAGCGAATCGGACTGCGCTGCGGCTAAAGCGAGAAAGGCGCCCAGCAGAACTATTACAGCCAGCGGGAAATATGCGATGCGTTTCATAGTTGCTCCATCCTTGCAACGGAAATCTAAACTTCTGCGGCGGCTCGGGCGGCTGTGCCGGCCAGGAATCCGCCGATCGTACGATCAAGGTGTGCCGCTTCGGCGGCGATATCGGAAGCCAATTGGCGCGCCAGTTCCGGGTCGCGGCTGGCAGCGAGCTGCTGTGCATAACCAGAAATGGTGGTCAGCGAAGTGCGGAGTTCGAGCGCCATCTCGGCGGACATTTCTCCCCGCAGTTCTTGCTGACGACGAATCTCGAGGAACTCGGTTCGGTCATTAATCAGGCATGCGGCGCCGAGGGCCTCACCACCCGGCCCGTGCAATGAGCTGACGGTGATCTCCAATTCTCGCTCCTCACCGCGCGGCGTGACATATTCTGCTTCCAGGCGGCGATAGGGCGATTTCTCTTGCAGGGCTGCTTGGACCGCTTCCGCTAATTTGGTCCGCGAGCTTCCAAGCAGATCGGCATCGCGAAACAGTTCGGCAGCGCTCATCCCCACCAGCGAGGCGAATCCCAAGATATGTTTAGCCGAGCCGTTCGCCTGGCGAACGAGGCCGTTTGCAGTGAAAAACACGACGCCGCAGGGAAGATTTGAAAGCACCGCGGCGCTGATGCTTTCTGAGGTTTTGGCGCGCCGCCGCTCGGATTGCTGCAGGCTTTGCAGTTCGTGCTTTTGCTGCTTGAGTTGCTGGATAACAGCATGGTACGTATGCAACGGCAAACTCTCGGACTCGCGCGGTGTGTCGAGAGAAAAATCTTCGTCAATCAGCCCTTTTCGCAAACGGCGCATGACCAGCAGCGCCACAACGAATGCGAAGACCGCCGTGAAGAATACCGCCGCCATCCGCAGAAAAATCGGATTGGTCAGCAGCTTCATAGCAGCCCCCAATACCAGCGCAGAAATCGATTGCCGAAGAAAAACGCGACCATGGCCATACTGCCGAGAAATACCCCGAAGGGCATCTGATGGCGACGCAGGGCGATGGTGGCTGACTCCCAAGCGTGGCGGAGGGCCTGGCGTGCCGATTCATGCTGGCGAGCCATGCGGCGGCGAGCACGCTTGATCCAGACTGCGAACACGGTCCAAAGTCCAAAGAGAGATCCGGCGATCGAAGCGGTAAATAGGGTGAAGATGGTCAGCTTCATTCCCAGGAAAGCGCCTATCATGGCCATCAGTTTCACATCACCAAATCCCATGCCTTCCACACCACGCGCACGAAGGTAAATGGCGCCGGCCCCGTAGATAAAAGACGCCCCCACCGCGGCTCCCAGAAATGCATCGATGAACGACAGCAAATGTGAGGAAACATCAGAGCTCACGGGAAGTGAAATCAATCCGGGCAGCATCTGCGACGCCAAGTCGTTCACCGGCACGATGAGGCTAAACAGAATTCCCACTACGAGCCCGGACAGTGTCATTTTGTCGGGGAGCAGATGTGTTTCGGCGTCAGTGAAGATAAGCCCGAGCAGCAGGAAACCAAACGCCCAATATTTCAGCGTAGCCAGGGTGAGTCCGAAATGCGCATAGCACGCCACGAACATCGCGCCGGTGAGGATCTCCACGATGAGATAGCGTGCCGAGATGCGGGCCTTGCAGTTTCGGCAGCGGCCGCCAAGCACGAGCCAGCTCAAGACGGGTACATTGTCATAAAAACGAATGCGCGTTTTGCACTGCGGGCAGGCTGATCCGGGATGAACCACGGATAAATGCCGTGGCAACCTATAGATACACACATTCAAAAAGCTGCCGAAAGCCAGCCCGAAGACGAAAATCGCCGTTGCCAGAACAGGGTCCACCCGTATCCTCTATATAAGAGTGCAGATTCTAAGCCAGTTTGCAGTGATTATAAGTGGATTCCCGGCGTGGAACCTGGGTACTAAAGGCACTGTCCAGGCGGGGACTGGATAACGTCAGCTCACGATAATCCCCGCGTAACCGACGACCATGTTGTGGTCGCCAGAGACGTCACCAGAAGTAGCGTACTTGATCAGCTCGGCCTTGGTGGCACCCAGGCTGAGAGCGGCGGTGAGCATGGCGACAGTTGGTCCGAATCCGCACATGCTGATCTCTTCTTTCATGACGACGTCATAAAGTCCGCGCGGATTGAGGGCGAGAATCTGGTCAATGGCTTTGTGGTCCTTTATGCGGGTGATTTGGTCGTTCTCATAATGATTCATATCACTGGACGCAAGGATGAGGATGCGCTCGCCCTGCTTTGAAATGACTTCCGCAATGGCGGTCCCAAGGCTTTCGAGAGTTTCATACCGACCGGTGCCGAGGGCGATGGGAACGAAAGTGATGTCTGGTTTCAACGATTGCAGGAATGGAAGCTCGACTTCAGCGGCGTGCTCGGCGCGATGGGCGCCAGAATCTTCTTCGAGGCCAGGGAAGGAGCGCCTCAGATTTTCAGCCAGCTCGTGATCGATATTTACCAGCCCGAGCGGAGTTTGCCAGAGACCTTCGCTCATGATCGCAAGGGGATGGCCTATGCCGGTGTGGTTAGGGCACATCAGGATGCAGCGAGATGGTATTTCCAGTTTGGCGAAAACTGCGCCGGCAACGTGGCCCGAGTACATATAACCGGCGTGGGGAACTACGCAGCCGAGCGCAGTGGTCGGCGACTGGCGTGGAGAGAGATAGGATTGAATGTCGGCGAGCAGAGCTTTGGGATCGCGTGGATAGAAGCGGCCCGCAACGGCGGGTTGGCGGATGGTTGACTGCATGGGAATCCCTTGCTAAAACTGACCTCACTTTCCGGTACCGTTTAGCGCTCGGAACAGGGCCGCGCTCTTTTCTAACGACAATGCCTCAGCACGCACAGTGGGTTTTACTGCGGTCTTCTCCAACGCGCTTCGCAGGACGTCCGGCGCATATTGCGATTTGAGATTGTTCCACAGCGTCTTTCTTTTTTGACCGAAAGAGAGTTTGAGAAAACTAATAAATTCTTCTTCCGGCACACGCAGACTTTCAATGCGCGGCGCAAGCGTCAGGCGAACCACAGTCGAGTGCACTTTAGGCGGCGGCGAAAAGGCGCCGGGCGGCAAGGTAAATAAGTTATCCACGCGCGCATAGAGTTGAGCTGTTGCCGAAAGCAGGCCATAGTCGCTGGTTCCCGGCGCCGCTGCCAGGCGTTCGGCAACCTCCCGCTGCAGCATGATGACAATGGTTTCGAAATACTGGCGATGAGCAAAGAGGCGCAACAGAATGTCCGATGTAATGTAATAGGGAAGATTTCCGACGACGCGAACCGGCTCAGGCTTGAAGTCTATGCCGGGCCGCGTACTGCCAGGTTTGGGGCCAAACAACGTACTAAAATCAATCGCAAGAATGTCGCCTTCAATGATCTCCACATTTGGCCTGAGGGCAAATTTCATGCGCAACTGTGCCGCCAGCACCCGATCTAGTTCGATGGCGATTACCCTGCGAGTTCGCGGCGCCAGCAGGGAAGTGATGATTCCTCGTCCAGGGCCGACTTCGAGGACTGTGCCTTGAGAGACATCGCCCAGCGCCTCAACAATTTTGCCCGCCGCCGAGTGATCCGCAAGAAAGTGTTGGCCCAATTTGGGTTTACGTGGGGGGCGCGGAGGTGATGCTGTGATCTTCGGCACGTTGACCCTCTTTCTTCCCGGCGTTTAGACTGACAGGTGTCCTGCAAGTCCTCTGCGGGGATGGCTCAGCACTCACTATGATAGCGTGTGCCGCAGAAGCAGGGCGATGAGTTTATAAGGAGCAGTCTTCATGCATATTGCGTTTGCGGCTTCGGAATGCGTGCCTTTTTCCAAGACCGGTGGATTAGCCGATGTAGTAGGTGCTCTGCCTCGAGCGCTGGCCGCGCTGGGACATCAGGTCAGCGTTTATGTCCCACGCTATCGCCAGACAAAACTGAGTGACGCTCAGACAGTGGTACGCAGCATCACGGTACCATTCGATGACCGGTACCGCTTCGCTTCAGTAGTGGCTGCCGGCAACCATTCTGGCGTGCAATTTTATTTTGTGGAGTATCCGCCATTTTTTGATCGTGAAGCGCTATACGGGACTTCAGCGGGTGATTATCCCGATAATGCCGAGCGGTTCGCACTTTTCTCGCGGGCAGTGCTTGAAGCTTCCAAGATTCTGGGCGCGCCGCACGTGTTTCACTGCCACGACTGGCAGTCGGCTTTGATTCCAGTATTGTTGCGCACGCAATACGGGGAGGATCCTGCGTTTCGTGATGTAGCCACTGTCTTCACCATCCACAATATGGGATATCAGGGCTTATTCCCGCCTGATACCTTACCGCTGCTGACGCTGCCGTGGGATCTGTTCACCATCTCGAAGATGGAATTCTTTGGAAACGTCAATTTCTTAAAAGGGGCCTTGGTGTATTCCGACTTTGTCACCACGGTCAGCCGCAAATATAGCCAGGAAATCCAGACCACGGAATTTGGGTTTGGCCTTGAAGGGGTATTGCGCGATCGTGCCTCAACAGTGACTGGAATTTTGAACGGAGTAGATTACGACGAGTGGAGTCCGCAGACGGATAAATTCATCGCCACGCACTACTCGCCGCAAGACCTCAGCGGCAAGCAGCTCTGCAAACGTGATCTGCTAGCGGCTTTCGGAGTTACAAATGCTGATCCGCGGTTGCCGGTGATTGGAATTGTCTCGCGCTTTGCGGCGCAGAAAGGGTTCGACCTGATCTCGCAGATTATGGATCGCCTCGCGCGCGAGGAGATGATCGTGGTCGCGCTGGGCGCTGGCGATAAGCAATACGAAGAATTGTTTCTACGGCTGAATAAGCAGTTCCCGCACAAGATTGCGGTGAAAGTCGCCTACGACAACGCAATCGCACACAAGATCGAAGCCGGAAGCGACATGTTTTTGATGCCTTCGAAATACGAGCCGTGCGGGCTAAATCAGATTTACAGCTTGAAGTACGGAACCGTGCCAATTGTGCGCGCCACCGGCGGCCTGGACGATACGATTGAGCCCTGGGACGCGCGAACCGGACGAGGCACTGGCTTCAAATTCACCGAATACAGCGGTGAAGCGCTGCTGCTAACCATTAAGCAGGCTTTGCAGGCGTTTCGCGATCAGAGTTCCTGGCAGACGCTCATGCGCAACGGCATGAACAAAGATTTTTCCTGGAACGCCTCAGCGAAAGAGTATGTTCGCGTTTACGATCGTGCGCGACAGGCGAGAGCGGCGCCAGTGTTCGAACCCGCAGAAGAGTTTGCTGGCGTGACCACCGTGTCGCATCGCTTGGCAAAATAATGCGGCATCGAAAGTAACGTGGCGTTGTAAACTGGGCGTTTTGACTCTCAATTGGCCCGCTGTTACGATCAATCAGCCGCAGACGCCCGCCTCATCGTCCCCGTCGTCTAGCCCGGCCTAGGACATCGCCCTTTCACGGCGGTAACACGGGTTCAAATCCCGTCGGGGACGCCAACAAAATAAAGAACTTCAGCGAAATCGCCGCTTTTCTTCATGTGGAATCATCAATAGACCCAGCAATCGAGTAGCCATTACGATGTAGAGCTATGATGTTTGGGCAGTAATTCTCTTGATGGAGGTGGACTGATGGATCCGCTCACTAAGTCCCTCGCACACTTCAGTCGGAGAGGCATCCTGAAATCGGGTGCTCTGGCCCTGCTTCCTTTCGCGATTCCATCTGCGAAGTACGCAATGGCCGACCAACAACCGATGACCGCGAACGGCGGCACCGACCCTTATCCGATTCCATCGTTAGATAAGAATGGCAGTCACAATCAGCCGGCAGGCCCAAACCTCGAACCGTCGCATATCTACCACTTCAAAGGACAGGTCGCGCGTTCGAGTACCTTTACAGGCATGGGCACAGACAATCAGGGAAACCGGATCGCGTTCGGCAGTCCCACTACCGATTACGGTGTGATGCAAGGAGAATATTGGGCGGCTCGCGCAACACAGCAAGGGACTTTCACACACATATGACTAACGTTGTTCAAGGGGCCGGCGGTCCCTGCAAATCAAATACACGATTGTCATCCTCCGATTTCGCCGTCTGGACTCTATTGGGTCGTGCCGGTCCCGGAGCATGGCCTCACCATCAGTCCAGATGGGAGCACTTTCACGCTCGAAATGCAGAACGTGCCAGTGGTAGACCAGCCGCGCTGGCCGGCTCTGGAGTCCATTGCCACTCCCGCAAGCATGATTTTCAAGATGGTTTGGAAAACCACTGGAGAACCCGTGAAATATGACGATCCTTCCAGGCATTTCCGCTTCACAGGTACTCGCGCCACATGTCAGCTGGAGGCCCAAATCGAAGTGCCCTCGATCGGGTTTTCCTGGAAGTCCGATCCGCTGAGCACATCGAAGGCAGACTTTGCGATCATGGGCGAAGAAGTCAACGGACGTTACTACGATATGTAAAGACCAACGATGGGAGATTCAGAAACCAATAGACTTGCTAGCGCGCGATATACGGAGCAAAAACATGACAAAAAAAATGAACGGAAACCAAATGAGCTGGGCCCGGACTCGGCTGGGCAGTCCGGTGACATTCAACAGATCCCAAACGTCGCCGATGCCGACTCCGAAAGTGTCGAGGAATTAATCGAAGAGGGCAATGCCTTCGAAGCGGACGCTGTGTACGGAGTGGAAAACGCCAAGGACGCTGACGTGTCTGAGGTCACTACGCGCCAAGTTCCGGAGGACGATGTACCCGGCGAATACCGGGACGGAGAGGACGAACCCGCAGCATAGCCGGGTCATCTTGGAGGCATTCGCCGGGTTGACCTACGTCGCAATGGTTAGTTTGCCTCGCCCTTGAAAACGCAACCTTCGCCGAAATGCATCGCCGTAACTGACGGAGAGAAAGATGGACGCTGCGAAATTTGTGATTGTCGGCGGCGGGATGGTTGCAGGTTATGCAGCCAAGCAAATGGTTGAACTCGGATTGAAGCCAGGTGAGCTCGCAATTCTGTCCGCCGACAATTCGGTGCCATATGAGCGGCCGCCGCTATCGAAAGGTTTTCTTGCGGGTAAGGACACCGAGGAAGCCATCAGGATCAACGCCGAAGACTTCTACCGCAATCATGGGATCGAGCTAAAGCTTGGCTGTGAAGTCTCGTCGGTCGATTGCAATCGTAAGCGGCTGAATCTGAAATCAGGTGGAGAGTTTGGCTTCGAGAAGCTGATCATCGCTACCGGTGCCCATCCTCGAACGCTCGAAGTTCCCGGAGCGAAACTCCAACAGGTGTTCTACCTTCGGTCTATGGAGGACTCCAAGTCCATTCGCCGTGCAGCAGAACGAGCGAAGCGCGCTGTGGCGATCGGAGGTGGTTTCATCGGCATGGAAGTAGCCGCGGTACTGGCGCAAAGGAACATCGAAGTCACCATGGTTCTCAATCAAGATCGAATCTGGAAGCGCCTATTCACCCCGGAGATGTCCGAATTCTTTGAGGACTATTACAGTTCGCGTGGTGTGCAGATCGTAAAGAACGCCACTGTCACCGAACTGCGAGGTGATGGCTCAGTGCAATCAGTCGTTCTTGCGAGTGGCCAAGCAATCCCGTGCGACTTGGTCGTCGCTGGCGTTGGGGTCACGCCTGCAACTGAGATGCTCACCAATAGCGGACTCGAGGTTGCGGATGGTGTGATGGTGAATGAATATCTGGAAGCGAGCCTACCGGACGTCTATGCCGCGGGTGACGTTGCGAACTATTGGGATGTGCTCTTCGCCAAACACAGGCGCGTCGAACATTGGGACAACGCCGTTTCTCAGGGCCAGCATTGTGCTCGAACGCTAATGGGCGAACGAGCTCCTTTTAGGCATGTGCCTTACTTCTTTTCTGATGTGTTCGATCTTTCCTACGAATACTGGGGCGATTCCTCCGACGCAGACGAGGTGGTCCATCGCGGAGATATTTCTAGCAAGAGCTTCAGCGTCTGGTGGCTGCAGCAGAAGCGGGTGGTGGCGGCATTCACCATGAATCGTCCGAATGACGAGCGGGATGTCGCCCCGAACTGGATCGAATCTAAACAGATCGTGGCTGGGGCACGCCTACGAGATGCTTCTCAGCCAATCTCCGCTGCCGCCAACGATTAAGAGAGAAGCTCCCGAATGGGATCGGTTCGGTGCTTGTTGGCGGGGCACCCCCAACTCTTAGAAGGCACGCATCGGACGGCTCGCAGCATACCCGCGATTTAACTGCCCAGCTCCGCTTGGCTTGACCGCCGAGCGGCCTGTCCCTTGCGTGCGCACTAGCGGGGTATAATTTCTGTTTTGTCCCATGGAGAAAGCCGTTCAGTACGAGCTCCGCTTGGCGGAGCGCATGTCGCGCTTGGGCACAGAAACCGCGTTTGAAGTTCTCAACAAAGCACGGGCGCTGGAGCGGCAAGGCAAAGAGATTATTCATTTGGAAATCGGCGAACCCGATTTTGATACCCCGAAAAATATTATCGAGGCTGGAGTTCAAGCATTACATAAAGGTTGGACGCATTACGGACCTTCTGCGGGCCTCCCCGATCTTCGCCAAGCCATTGCCGAATATGTAAGCCGCTCTCGCGGAGTCGAAGTCGCGAGCGACGAAGTGGTCGTTGTTCCAGGCGGCAAACCCATCATCTTCTTCAGTATTCTTACTCTTGCTGATGTGGGGGATGAAGTCATCTACCCGAATCCCGGTTTTCCCATCTACGAGTCGATGATTCAATACGTCGGCGCGCGCGCAGTTCCTATTCGCTTGCACGAAGAAAAAGATTTTGGGCTGGATGTCGATGAACTTGCCTCCCTCATCAACGACCGCACCAAGCTGATTATTTTGAATTCGCCGCAAAATCCTACTGGCGGTGTGCTGAGCAAACAAGACATTCGCGACATCGCTGAGGCCATCGGCGACCGCAACATCATGGTGCTTTCAGACGAGATCTACAGCCGGCTGATTTTCGAGGGCGAGCACTATTCGATCATGTCGGTGCCGGGATTCAAACACCGCACCATTCTGCTTGACGGATTTTCGAAGACTTATGCCATGACGGGCTGGCGCATGGGGTATGGCGTGATGCGCGCGGACCTCGCGGCCCATGTCACGCGGCTGATGACGAATTCTAATTCCTGCACAGCGAGTTTCACGCAGATGGCGGGGATTGAAGCCATACGCGGTGACCAGAGTTCGGTGGATGGGATGCGCGCCGAGTTCCACCGGCGACGCGATGCTTTCGTTGCCGGACTGAATCGCATTAAAGGATTCTCGTGCCGCATGCCCAAAGGCGCGTTCTACGTGTTTCCCAACATTACGAAGACTCACTGGAAATCCAAGAAGCTTGCAGACGCTTTGCTGGAGGACGCTGGCGTGGCCTGCCTGTCTGGAACGGCGTTCGGCGATTTTGGCGAGGGCTATTTGCGATTCAGCGTGGCTAACTCGCTTGAGAACCTGAACCAGGCGCTGCAACGGCTGGATCGCTGGACGCAGCAGAATCTCTAGCAATGCCTCCGAAGAAACAATCCATTGCGAAAATGGCGAAGCCCCACGCCAGCCGTCCTTACATGCCCGGGTATGGCCTGCCAAAGGGCGCGAAGGGATTGCTTCCCTGGAGTTGGGCTGAGCGCCTGCTGAACAAAAGCCACAATTATTGGATCGCCACGTCGCGCCCAGATGGAACGCCTCACGTGATGGTCGTCTGGGCACTGTGGCTCGATGGGACAATTTACTTCAGCACTGGTTCAAAGTCTCGTAAGGCAAAGAACCTGGATCGAAATCCGAGATGTGTGATTTGTACGGAGCGGGCGAATCAGGCTGTGATTGTTGAAGGAGTGGCTGAGAGGGTGCGGGATGCTGCGCTGCTCCGGCGAGTACTTTCGCTTTACGAGCGTAAGTACAAATTCGATATGTCCGGTTTCGAAAAGGATATTTTCTCTTATAAAGAGCCGATCTTCGCTGTTCGTCCTGTCACTGTGTTCGGATTGGATGAGAAGAAAACCCTGAACAGCGCGACGCGGTGGGAGTTTCCTGCCAGCTAGGGGTCGGGAACGGCGACGGTCCACGCTGTTCGCGGGCGAGAGCCTGCCCTGAGCGAAGTCGAAGGGGCGCCCGCGCCACACTGTTTTGCTGCGATTTGGGTTGGATTTGCGAGACAATAGAGCCGATACGTTGCCGCAGCGAGAAGCTGGCGCAGAAAGCGCCACCGCTGCCAATTTGATGAGAATTTTGCGTTTATCTGTTGCGTTGGTTGGGTTGGTTTTGTTCGTGTCCGCGACTGCCTCGGCGGAAGTGTTGAAGATCGTGGTCGACGACACCATTCATCCCATTACCGATGAGTACATTGGGCGGGCGCTGGCGGAAGCGGATCGAAATAAAGATAAGGCGGTGCTGATCGAGTTGAACACGCCGGGCGGGCTGCTGGATTCGACGCGTAAGATCATCGAGAAGATTGTGGCATCGCCAGTACCGGTCATTATTTATGTCACTCCGAGCGGCAGCCGGGCGGCGTCGGCGGGATTTTTCATCCTCGAAAGTGCCGACATTGCTGCCATGGCGCCGGGAACGAATACGGGCGCGGCTCATCCGGTCACCATTACTGGCGGCAAAATGGATGACGTTATGAAAGAGAAAATCGAGAATGACACGGCGGCGCTGATGCGCTCAGTCGTCTCCAAACGCGGGCGCAATGTTGAGGTTGCGGAGAGCGCGGTGCGACAGTCGAAATCTTTTACGGATCAGGAGGCGCTCTCGCAGAAGCTCATCGATTACGTTGCGCCGAGTGAACAAGAGTTGTTCAAGGATCTGCGAGGCAAAAGTTTCAAACGCTTCAATGGAGAAACCGCAACGCTGAATCTGGTTGGGCAGCCGG
>DAIMDJ010000042.1:6793-11765 GCA_036725905.1 Terriglobales bacterium | reverse complement strand
GTCTCTGCCGCCGGATTGGCAGCAAGCGCTTTCGCCCACCAAGCACATGCCAGAGCAGGTGCCCCCGAACAACCAGCCGGCGACCCTTTCCGAGTCATCATCGACACCGATCCCGGCGTGGACGATGCATTGGCGCTGCTGCTCGCCATGCGCTCGCCGGAGTTGAAGATTGAGGCCATCACTCCGGTTGCGGGAAATGTTCCGCTCGAGCTGACGCTTCCCAATGCCCTGCGCATGGTGGAAATTGCCGGCCGCACCGATATTCCCGTAGCGGCGGGCGCGAAAGCACCGCTCATGCGCCGGCTTGTGTCGGCGGCTTATGCGCATGGCGAAAACGGGTTGGGAGGCGCGGTTTTTCCAGAACCGAAGATCAAACAAGTTGCCGAGCCTGCTGCGGAATTCATTCGTCATATCGTTCGTAAGTATCCGAATGAAGTCACGTTGATCACAATAGGGCCACTGACGAACGTTGCAACTGCATTGAATGCTGACCCGGAACTTGCCGGTATGATCAAGAACCTGGTCATGATGGGCGGATCGCTTTCCGGGGGGAACATCACGCCTGCGGCGGAGTTCAACATTTACGTCGATCCGGAGGCAGCACGCATTGTGTTCCAATCAGGCATTCCCATCACCATGGTCGGCCTCGACGTTACACGCAAAACCGCTCTGACCGAAACCCACGTGCAGAAGCTCGAATCCGGCCAGAATCCCGTCAGCCAGGCGGCAGCGAAGATTGCCCGCAACGCTATCGCGCACAATCGGCAGCAGGGGTTTGCTGTTCATCCCCACATGCATGATTCGCTTGCTGTGGCGGCATTTCTTGATCCGTCGCTGCTGAAATTCGAGGACTACTACGTGGATGTTGAAACCGCTGGCGAACTGACTGCCGGCGAAACGGTAGGCTACAGTCCCATCGCAGGCGATTTGCGACGCAACCCCGCAGCACAAAAGCAAGCAACTTTGAGTATGCCGATTCGCGGATCGGCGCCCACTCTGGCCAGTGCTAAGATATCTCCGGTGCTGCGCGATAAGTTTGTGCCCAATACTAAAGTGGCCGTGGACGTGAATTCCACGCGATTTTTCGAGTTGCTGATCGGGCGGTTAGCGGAAAGTCGGTAAAGCTGTCTGGCTCCGCTGGTATCTCCCCTTCAGAATACCGGCGTCATTCTGAGCGGAGCGAAGCATCTCGCGTGACTGAGCAGGCTGCTAGAATTTCTGCGTTGACTGGCCTGAACTAAAGAGAAGCTCCCTTTGATTAGACTCGCCGTGGCTCTTAGCTTTTTCACCTGCTTCATCACATGAGCCGACTGCTTTGCACAATCCGCCGACAGGCCCTCTCCCTCAGGGGAGGCGCAAGGATTCCATTCGGGCCCGTGCTTAGTATTGGGGAAACTGGAAGCGTGATGGTCTTGTATGCCGGAGTGTGTGCCTCACTGATCCGCCTGCGGAAGTTGCGCCCGAACGCTGATGCCTTAATGTTGGGGTCGGAATCTCCCTGGCGCTGATGACCGGCCTGAAACGCCGCCAGCATAGAACCGGCGGACGAGGGCCTTGTTTTGCTTGCTGGAAGTCATAAGCCGGAATTTTTCCTTTTTTTTCGAAAACGGTAAGCATCGTACGCCCGAATCACCTGCTCCGATGTTGCTGAGACGGTTTTCATCCGGGGGCCGCAATGCTTCCGCTTATCACCCGCGCAGTGGCGCTGAGTTTTCTAGCGCTGCTGAGATGGCGGAACTCATTGCTGCGAATCCGGTTCGCAAGACTCGCTTTCCCGGGCTCAATGGATGGTCGAGCTGCGATCGAGCCGGGTGCGGCTGTGCGAGAGCGTTCCTGTCCAACCAACAGACCACTGCTACTCAATCCCGAACGGCTGGTTTCCTTTCCAATCCGGGATGGAGTTCACATGTAAGTCCGTGTTAGTCGGCAAGCGATGGACGAGGAACTTGAGCGAGAAGCCGACTGTCTGCGTCGCATAATTTCGGGCGTTATTGGCCGTGCCGAAAATATCGAAGTATACGTGAGGCGCAACTCGATAGCCGAGTCGCGCGAGGAAATTATAGTTCGGCCCGGCACTGTGGTTGCTGGAGAAGAAACCTTGCGCGGGCAGCACCGCATTGATTCGAGTTGGGAAGAAGGGCGAGCGCTCCTGCGAGAAATACTGTGCGCCCAGGCTGGCGCGAATTTCGTATTCAAAACGTTTGTGGCGCGAGAACCAGGAAATCGGGATCGAGGCAAGCCCGTACTCCTGGGGGCTGAAGTATCCGCCTTGCCCAAGGGAAAAAAAGCTCAGATTCTTCTGGTAGTGCATTCCGGTAAGGTTGATGCCAAGGCTCAGGCCCTTTGCAACCACAAAGTAGAGTCCTGCATTGCCGGAGACCTCCCAGTTATTCGGAACGTTCTTTCCCGTGATGTACGAGCCGCTGGCGGAAGCGTACTGGCCAGCGCGTGTGCCTTTGTGGTCGAGTTGCAATGTGCCTGTGTTGGAAACGACGCCGCCCCAGATGATGCCGGTACCGGGGTCGCGCACACCGGCATACGAAAGCAAACTGTCCTTAACGCTGTCGCGGACGGCCAGGAACGTAAAAGGCCCACCCAGCGGACGGAAGCGTATACCGCCCGTTAAATTCTCGACCGGAAATCCCTGGGGTGAGACGCCGAAATCCAAACCAAAGGTGGCAGTCGATATTTGTACTTCGCCGGCCACACCGGCCGTTGTCTGCTGACCAAATGTCGCGCCCCGCGGCAACGTTCCAAACTGAAACTTTGACTGACCGTTCGGCGTCCCGCTGAAAAGATAGACGCCATGTGCCTCGACACCAAACCGGACCATGTTCCCGGCCGAAACTGAGCCGCCGACTGTGCCATCCTCGATAATCAGGCGATCGATTCCAGCGTCTCCAGCGCGGCCCGTGGCAGCGCTGCCAACATCGCCGAATGGTGTGTTGCGGTTCTGTACGACATCAATTTGGTCTTGAATCTGCTGCTGCTTTTCCGCGTTAGCTTGAGGGTTAACGGAGTCCTGATTGGCATTGTTCTGATCAGTGTTGCTTTGATTTGGATTGGCCTGACTCGGATTGGACTGGTTCCCATTGCTCTGATTAGCCCCGTTCGGACTCGCATTCTCCTGATCGTCGAGATTCGCACTCACCAGTTGTACATGGAAGTCCTCCGGCATCCTGTAGCTGATAGTCTGCCGACAAGCTGGCATATCAGTTGAAGAGGTTGGAGTGCTAATTCTTGGATCAGCACCACCGCCGGGAGTGGGCCCCGTTCCGCGCTTCGAGCTGTCTTGTTCTCCGCCCCGAAAGCTTTGCTTGTTCACGTCCGGATTGCGAGTGGCCCTGAGTGCTGATTTCAAATAGCCCTGCGCTTCCTTGTACTGTCCATGCGCGACAGCCTGCTTGGCCATCATCTGTAACAAGTCGGGATCATTGGGGTAATGTTGCAGTCCTTGCTCCAGAAAATGGTCGGCCAGGTCACTCTTGTGCGCGGCGAGGGCTGTTCCTGCAGCAGCGCGATAGTCACCGGCTTCAGCTCCGGTCATACCCCATAACTCGTAAACGCTCAGCGCTCTCTGATAATCGTGCTGCCGCATATATACCGAAGCTAAGGCGGCGTAGATTTTGGGATCGTTGGGAAGTTCACGTTCGGCATCGGTCAGAATGGCGATAGCGCGCTCGGGCTTCTTGTTTTGCTGAGCTTCTTCAGCCGTGCGCACGCTCCATGTGGACCAGATCTCATTGATGGCTGCCCGCTGTTTATCCGTCAGGTCCGCGCGTGCCTTCACCTTCGACAGAAAGTCGCGCGGATCGCGCTGCCGGTCAGTAAGCATCGCCCAGGCAAGCTGCACATCAAGCTCGCCCGGTGGCATTTGACCTTGTGCTTGAAAACGCGTGCGAGCCTGCTGCAAAAGCTGGATTGTTTGTGCGTTCTGCCCCAATGCTGAGTATGCGCTCGCCAACAAGGTAAGGAAACTGGGTTCCTTTTCAAGCTGCATACGAATGCTGGCGGGTATGCGTTGCGCTTCGGCCAGAACGCCCCGATCATCTTGCTGGTTGTGAAGAGCTGTGATGTACCCGCGCCAAGCGTCAGTGGCATTTTGGTCTCGGGCAATGATTTGGCGATAGCCCTCACGAGCCTTGCCGTAATTCCCTTCGCGCATCCAAATATCGGCAAGTTGCAATTGCGTGCTCTCGGCTGGCTCGTGCCCGGCGGCCTTCTCCAGGCTGAGCGACCGATTCAGAAAATCTTCCGCCTCGCTGCACTGACCGTCCGCCGAGTAGATTGCCGCAACCGAATTGAGGAAGCTCGTATTCTTCGTGGCGATTTCATAGGTATTTTGCGGCATGGAGCGCACTGCCGCCTTGGCTTGTGCGAAATCGCGCATGCGCGTATAGCCGCCGATCAGTCCCTGCCAAGCGATCGCGTTATCCGGGTGCAACCTGGTTGCTTGTCTGTAAACCTCGAATGCGCGGTCCATCTTTCCTTGATCCACTAGCGCGCTGGCAACTTCAAGACGCACATTCAGAGCGTCATTTGTATCAGATTGAGCAGCAGCTTCCATCGCCTGACGCAACACGCGGTCGCCCTCGGCTGTCTGATTAGTGCTGTAATAAGCAAGCGCCATTTCGGAAAGGTAATCTGTGCGAGTCTCAATTTGTGACTTCGTTGCTGGCGGAATGCGCTGCGCGGTCTCGATCGCAGCCTTCGGGTTTTTTGCGCCGATCTGCGCTCTAATGAGTCCTAGCCAGCTTTGCGCGTCTGCCGGATTGGCGACCGTCAACTGCGTATACGCCTGAGCGGCTTCTGAATAATTTCGCTTTCGCTCTGTTGCTCCGGCCAAACCATGCAGCGCGTCCGGTGCGCCTGGCTTCAAGGTGAGTGCCTGCTGATAATCGGCGATGGCGGCATCGGTCCGGTTCTGATCAAGCGCTGTCGCGCCCTGCTGCATCAGCGCCCAGAATTTCGC
>DAIMDJ010000042.1:0-6693 GCA_036725905.1 Terriglobales bacterium | reverse complement strand
TTCCGGTCGCGCGCGCAAAGCCGGCGTAATTGCGCAATCGCCTTCTGGCGCCCGCCGGTGCTGGCAGCTTCCGTTTCGTAATAAGGTTCAGCCCATTTGCCCGATGGCGGCTCATTGCCAAAAATTTGGTTGTAAATCCTCATAGCCTCGTCTGGCTTATGTTGCATTGCTAGACGGCCAGCCTCGTCAAGCCGGCCGCGTTCCTGAGGCGTAAGGACGTGCATCTTCTCAATGGCGGCTATTTCCGGATCCTTCGGATTGATCTTTCGCAAACGGTCCAGGTAAGAGCGTTCTTCTTCGGTGTCGCCATTCTGCTTGGCATAGCGAGCCAGCCCAGCAATCGCTTCAGTTTGGTTGGGGCTTACCAGAAGGATTTGTTTCCAGTTCTGCGCCGCGAGATCCATGCGTCCACGCGCCTCAAGCGAGCGGGCCTTGCTTAGCAGAATGTCGACACCACCTTGTGCCTGCGCCAACAGGCACGCAGCCGCCACGAATGTGAGCAGAAAGAACAAACTACGGCGAATAATTCGGGTCATATGTGCCAGCCTCTTAGATGCTTCCGCTCGCAAGGCGTTTTGCTGCAACGCGTTCTGTACCCTGGTGTAACCAGGCAGCGACCATGAACGCAAGCAACACCACGGCTAGCGGGATAAGCCAGTAGTGTTCAAATAAGAAAACACTACTTTGCTGATAAGGATCGAGGTGGCCAGAGTGGTATGCGAAAGTGCCTACCAGGAAAGATTGAAAACGCCCGTTTTGCGCTATTGACAGACCGCCGTAGATCGGGCCCTTCTCCGCTGCGGGCGTGAACATGGCTGCGATCGCGTCGTTGCCTTTCGGCGTGAGAGGCACAATAGCCACAACCGAGCGGTCTGCACGAAAGGGCGACACGAAATCTTGTACGATTACATCAAGCGGCGACTTTGCGCCGAGCAGCCTTTCCAACTTTCCACGGTCAGCGGCGCGAAAAGGCCATTCCGGATGTAACAGGCGAGAAGGTTCCGGCTGGTTGTTTAGCTGCATTCCTTCCCGGGAAGCATCGAGAGGCATGTTACTCGCCCACTCGCTTAGCAGCGGTTGTGAAGCGGGAGTGCCTAGCAGAACAATGTCTTTGTCATGCACACCGTCAAGGTGGGCGGCATCTGTGATGGTTATGTTGGTTGCAGGCGAACCGGTCTGCGCGCCAAAAAATCCCATGAGATTGAGCAGTGCCTCATACTCTGCTGGCGCCGGCGCCTGCGATAGCACGACCGCTGTCCGTCCAAGATCAGGCCATCCCGTGAACGGGTAGCCCGAATCAGCGAACAGCTCCAGCCTCGGCAAAACAACCGAATGTGGAAGCCCGCTGAGATCAAGCGACGAATCTCGATGAATGGCAGCGTATTGCCATACGTTTGTGGGCGCGCTGCCGCGGCCGAAATCGAAATCCACCGTCAGTGTGTTCGTGTAGGGCCGCAATCTGCCAGTAGGCAACCTTACAATTTCCGCTTCATCCACCGAGGAAGAAGCTGGCTTCAACCGAATGCTGTCAACGTCCCGATCGTTTAGCCGGACATGCAACGCCGCATGCGAGCCCTCAGCCACGCCTGCATACGAGTATTTGAGAAGCAGCGGGACGGATTGGCGCGCCTCCAGGAAAAGATCGGGTGGAAGGCGGAAATAAAGGTTGATCGATCCTGAGCCCTTCAGCTTTAAACGCTCAGCCGTCGTGTACATTCCAACAGGTGCGGGCCGGTCGGTCTGGAGCCATCGCGGAGCGTCGTATTCACGTCGCGCCGGGAGATTGATGTCGCGCACATAGACAGCATCGGTGTGAGCCTGAGCATTGTTGCGTGTCACTAACGCGCGTGCAGCTATAAGCAGGTCCTCGGTTCGGTTCCCGGCGATGATCAACAATTTGCCATACGGATCGCGCGGATTGTCACGTACCGCGATAAGCGGTCCAGGCCGGGGCGGAAGCGACAAGGTCGCAGCAAGCGCAGAATTGCGTAGCGCGATGACTACCGCGTTCCCGCCCGGCAGCTCGCCGACCGTGACTGGGAATCGCACGCCTCGAAAGTCGGAAAAGATGCCAAACCATGAAGCCACGACGGACCCGGCTTCCAGAGCATCCATGTCAGGGCGGCCGGAAAAGACCACGGGCAGACTCCAGGAATGCTGTCCCGCAGAATCGAAGAATGGCACCGGCAGCAAGGCGAGATCATTTGCCAACGCTAAGCGAGTTCCGCTCAGACTAAGTACGCTATTAGGATTGATGGTGATCCAGGGCGCGCTGGTGTGCCGGCACGCGGCGCAGCTTCCCTGCAGTTGAAAAGTTAGCGTGTTGTCGTTGGTCAGCAAGTCCGTCGGCAGCGGGATTTCGTTCTGTAAGCCGGATCCAGGCATGATCGGTACTGAGCCCACGCGCGTGCCATTCAGCCACAACTCCAGCCAACTTTCGTTGGAACGCAGCAGCGGGGCGGCATAGTGAAGCTCGAGGGTCGCGCCGCTTATGATTTTTGTCAGAGGCATGTCAAAAAAAAAGTTTTGCGAGGCGCCGGTCCCCCGCAACGCGATCACGCGCTCGCCGCTGATTGCGCCGAGATCATATTGCTCATGGAAAGCGGCAGGCTGAGGTGCCGGTTGGACTGCGGGCGCCAGGGCTGCCGGCGCATCGGTTTTGTCCAGAGCTGCCGCATCAGACGCATGTATCCGCGCGGGCGTTACCATTAGCAATCCAAACAACAAAACGGATGCCGCAGCAACGGGTGCACGCTCTTTCCTTCTCTCTGGGCGCACCGGCTTGCGATCTGGAGACGGTCGCGGCGTAAACAAGCCGGCGAGCACAATGCCGAGGCCGCGCAAGGAGAGCCACAGAATGTGCGCCAAACTCCGCAGTGGACGGTCTATTGGCCGCGAGTTGTGCCAGGCGAGCCAAGCCTCCGGGCGCGAATAAAGCAGGTTCACTAGATATTTCTCTTGCCAGAACGAGAGTTCAGGAAAGAAAAGGTGCTGATGCCGCTTGGCCGAATGCACGACCCGAGCCGGAATTTCGCATCTTGATGCGTTGCTCCCAAATACAACCGTGACTGGCGCACCGCGCACAAATTGTACGGAGCGGGCCAGACGGGCCATGGCTCCTCGACCGGAAAGCTGCGCCGTCATGCCCACGATTCGCTCACCATTTGCGGCAATCAACGTGAGTGGCACGCGCAAATTTACCCGGACTTGCGACCGCCGTTGCCGCTTCTCCCAAGCGACCGAAGCAGCGACTGACAAGATCACGACGTTGTAAACCGTCCAAACCGTATTCATGATCACCGTATCGTGATGCGCCGGATCGGAAACCAAACGCCGCTCCGCCATGACGAGTCCGGATATGTTAAGAGCCAACAAGAATAGGAATGGCAGTGCGATACGCCGGTCGAAATATGACCTGCGAATAATGCCGCCCTTGCTGGTGACGTTGAATTTGCCGAGCCGCGGATTAATGAGCGCCAGCAGCGTCGGAAACAAAATGTATGGCGCCAGCACGGCCTCGTAGATCTCGTTCCAGAAAGAAAAGCGGTGACGCCCCTGAATGCGCGAGTTCGTCATGTTCGAAAGCACGATGTGCGGGAGCGCGTACGCGAACACAGCTAATGAGTAGCCGTAAATGTTCACCATCCCGAACAGCAGGTACACAAGCGGGATGACCAGAAAGATAAGCCGCGGCAGCGCGAACAGAAAATGCGTGGTTGCGTTGAAGTAGCACAGCCTTTGTGGAAAGGAAAGTCCGCGCACGAACAACGGATTCTCCGTGCGCAGGATCTGCACCATCCCACGCGCCCAGCGAATCCGTTGGCCAATGTGCGCCGCGAGGCTTTCGGTGGCCAAACCCGCTGCCTGTGGAATATTGATGTAAGCAGTGTTCCAACGCCGCTTTTGCATGCGCAGCGCCGTGTGGGCGTCTTCAGTTACGGTCTCTACCGCGATGCCGCCGATCTCATTCAGTGCCTTCCGCCGGAGCACCGCGCACGAGCCGCAAAAGAAGCTCGCGTTCCACAGATCGTTGCCATCCTGCACGAGACGATGGAATAGTTCCCCTTCATTCGGGATTTTCCGGAACTGCCCAAGATTGCGCTCGAATGGATCGGGCGAATAGAAATGATGCGGAGTTTGCACCATCCCCAGCCGGCGGTCGCGCATGAACCAGCCGAGTGTTGTCTGCAAGAACGAGCGTGTGGGAATGTGATCGGAGTCAAAAATCGCAACATATTCACCACTCGTACGCCCCAGCGCGTGATTAATGTTTCCCGCTTTGGCGTGCGCGTTGTCGCTGCGAGTGATGTAGCCTGCGCCGACCTTAGCCGCAAAATCGGCGAACTCCCTACGCCGACCGTCATCAAGCACGAAGACTCTGATCTTGTTGGCGGGATAGTCCAGGGCAAGTGCTCCCAGGACAGTAGCCCGCACGACGCTAAGCGATTCGTTGTAGGTAGGAATGAAAACATCCACGGTGGGCCAGGTCTGAGGATTCCCCGTCAACGGCACCGGCGGCCGTCTCAAGGGCCGCAAGGTTTGAAAATATCCCAGCACAAGCGTGGCAAACGCGTAGAACTCAGCAAATAAGAGAAGCAATACGAAGACTGTGTCCCACTGATGCAGATGGCCTGAACTGGTAATCCCCTCCCACGTCTGCATTACCCGCCAGTATCCGTAGCGCAGCGTGCTAAAAACGGAGATGGCCATCAGGGCCATCGTCACTGTCGCGGCGCGCGATACCCAGTTCAGCAACAACGCGGCCGCGATCAGCGTAACTCCAAGAATCCCTTGTTCCTTCCACGGGAGCGGGAGTATCAGTAGTACACCGAGGCCAAACAATCCAAGCGGGGCAAGCAGACCCCACGCGAGCGCATAGCCGACTGAGTTTTCCCCAGATGGAGCAGAGAATTCCGTCATAATGCAACACTCTCGGCCAAAGATGCAGCTAAGGTGGGTCGCAGAGAAAGGCGCGCCTGCCAATACGAGATGCGCGAGTAGTAGCTTGTTCCGGATAATCCGCGATGCTCGCTCATTGTGAACAGTTGTTCCATGTTACTTTTCAGGATTTTTGAATCAGACGAAGCTTTTGTTTGTTGCAATACTGATGCTTATCCGCTAGCTTGCGCTGCCTACACGACTTGCTATGCAGGGATTAATATCGTTTCGATGTTGCAAGTTTAGCGCGAGGCTGGTCTGCCGGGCCGGCGAAATAGCAAAAATCTAAGTGAGTAGTACATCTCGCTTTGCCCTTCTCTGCATCGTTGAAGGCGTGCCCTTCTCGTCGTGTGAATAATACTGTTACGACCACAATGCAGAAGGATTGTAGGTTGTTTGCAGAATTCACGACTTGCCCGAAAACCAAAATGCGGAAGGAATGATGAAGCTGAACGCACTCTTGAATCTATTCGCGACGATGCTGATCATCGCGAATTGCAGCGCACAAGATTGGACGCCGCTTTGGAAGAGCTATGCTGCGGCCTTCATGGACAATCAAGTTCGCGTCATCGACCACGACGCTGGTGACCGTACCACATCGGAAGGTCAAGCCTACGCGATGCTCTTCGCACTCGTCGCCAATGACCGGTCCCGCTTTGATGGCCTGCTCCACTGGACAGAGACCAACCTCGCGTCGGGGGATCTTGCGACTCACTTGCCGTCATGGTTGTGGGGGCGGGGGCCGAACGACAAATGGGGTGTGCTCGACAGTAATTCCGCCTCAGATGCCGACGTCTGGATGGCGTACACACTACTTCAGGCCGGCAAGGCGTGGAATGAACCGCACTACACTTCGCTTGGAACTGCTCTGGCAAAGCGAATTGCCGCAGAAGAGGTCGTTCAGATACCAGGGTTCGGAACCGCGCTTCTTCCCGGTGCAAGAGGTTTTCACAAAGGTGATTCGTACCGCCTGAACGCCAGTTACGTCCCCCTGCAACTCTTCATCTGCCTTGGTCGCGAATTGCCCGATGGACCGTGGCAGCAGATCGCGGCGCAGATCCCGGCTTTGGTGAGCGGCTCCGCGCCGCAAGGCTTTGCGTCGGATTGGGTCGAATTCAAGCCCGGCAAGGGTTTCACGCCATCTCCGCTGGGCAGTTATGACGCGATTCGAGTTTATCTGTGGGCCGGCTTGCTCGATCCGGCAACGCCGGGCCGCGACGCGATGCTGAAGGCTCTCTCCGGAATGGCGCGCTATCTGCACACCAACGCTGTACCTCCCTCAAAGGTCAAGCCGGACGGAAACATTGAAGACTCCAAAAGCCCGGTAGGGTTTTCTGCCGCCTTGGTGCCTTACGTTTCAGCTTTAGGTGAGAAGAATCTTGAGGATGAACAGATGTCCCGAGTGCGATCGGAGTTCAATTCTAAAACCGGCCTCTACGGCAATCCTGCAAAATACTACGATCAAAATTTGACGCTGTTCGCGCTTGGTTGGAGAGAACGGCAGTTCTGGTTCGATCCTCAAGGCAACCTGAAGACCAGCTGGAAGCACGATTGAGGAAATATGATCGTCATGTTCTGAGGCATCTTGTAGACCCGCCTCCCATTCATATTTCTGTTCAGCCCTGGCTGGGAACGCCGCATGTCACTGTTAGATATCTTGCTTGGGAAGCCGCTCGCTTCCAGTGAAGAGCGAGCGGAGAAAATTGGGACCCTCGAAGGTATACCTATTTTTGGCCTCGATGCACTGGGCTCGGC
>DAIMDJ010000041.1:0-11932 GCA_036725905.1 Terriglobales bacterium | reverse complement strand
TCCTCCGATGTCAGCCGCAAAGAACGAGCGATGGTCTCACAGTAGTGGGCAACCATCTCACCGTGTCCAGAGCAGTTCAGCTCGCGCGACTCGGCAGCGCGGGTGAGGGTTTCGATGGCCTCGCGCAAGACCACAAAATTGCGCCCTTCATCATCACCGCACATCTTCTTGAGCGTCGTAAGTAATTCTTCCAGGTGCTCGGGACCAGTGTGCTCACGTTGCAGAAAGCCTTCAATGTAACCAGAGATGAGCTGCCGCTGCACGGCGGCTGTTTCGCCATCCGCAAATTCTTCCGCAGTTGAAACGCGGTCGCCGCCCTTATGCTTGGATACGTACATGCCGGCATCGGCGACGCGAATAATATCTTCCACGGAAAACCCGTGTACGGGAAAGCTTCCCACGCCAAAGCTGCCGGTAATGTGCTGTTCTTGAAGCATGGGATCAGTAGATATCCACAAGCGCAGGCGCTCGGCCAGTATCTGCGCCTGTTCGACTCCGGTTTCCGGCATCAGGATAATGAATTCGTCCCCGCCGTAGCGAGCCACTACATTCGACTGCCGGCACTTCTGCTCAAGGAGTCGGCCAACGCGAGCCAGCACCAGATCGCCTTCCAGATGCCCCTTCGTGTCATTGACCTCTTTAAACTTATCCAGGTCCATCAGCACGACCGAAAATGGACGGCCAGAGCGGGATGCCCGCTTCCACTCGGAGTTCAGGGCCTCCCAGAAGAAGCGGCGGGTCTTTATGCCAGTCAGACCATCGGTAATCGACTGCTGCTGCAGTTGCTGAAACACGAGAGCGTTATGCAGCGCCGTGGCGAGCAAGTCGGCCAGAGTCTTCATTACCAGGACGTCCTGCGGCGTGAACGCGTCTTCACTTTGGCTCTCGACATTCAGTACGCCTTGCAATTTCTCGCCGTAAGTGATCGGGATGCACAAGACAGCATGCGAATCCGGCAGGACGCCCTGCAGACGCTGGTCACCAGTCATCTGCACCAAAGCCGTCTCTCCAGTTCGCGCCACTCGACCGACGATGCCGGTCCCAAGAGGAATTCTTTTGCCAAGGACCTGTGCCGTAATGCCCGCCTCCGCCCTGATCTCGATCTCTTTTGTGAAGTAATCAAAAATTCCGATTCCGATGTGATCGAAGCGAAAATTTTTCTGGATATGGCTGACGATCTCGGCAAGCATTTGCTCGGAATCCTCGCTCGAGATGGCTGTCTTCGAGATGCTGTTGAGAAAAGCAAATTGGCGGGCGCGGCGCTGTTCTTCGGCGAAGAGCCGCGCATTTTCCACCGCGACCGATAACTGGCCTCCGGCAATCTGCATCACTTCCAGGTCTCGCTGCTCGAATACATATTCGCGTTCGGTGTTCATTGCGGCCATCACGCCTGCGGGCTTGCCGCCTAGCAAGATTGGCACCGCGCAAAAACATTTGGCTGGTTTGCCTGGGACAAAAGTGACGCCCAGACGCTCACGCGCCTTCTCCAGTTCGGCGCGGACGAGAAGCGGCTGGCCGGCGCGGATGATGTAATCCGTCAATCCATTGCCGGCTTTGCGCGAGCGCTTGGGCTGCACTTCGCCGTTCACGACCTCCAATTCAAACCGGATCTCATCACCTTCTTGAAAGGCGATATAAAACTCGCTGGTATCGAAAATCTGTCCGAGTTCCTTTTGAATCGCCCGCAGGACTTCATCCTGGTCGAGCCGGGAGCTGATTGCCTGACCGATCTGCGTCAACAGCTCGAATTCTTTTGTACGCCGCTGGGTGTCATGCATCACGACGTAGTTTTCCAGCGTGAGCCCAATCTGCAGCGCCAGACCGATTAATAGCCGCAGGTTCGAAGAACCCAGCGCCCGTCGGGCAGCGTGGGGAAACAAAATAACTCCGAAGTTATGCTCGCGGGTCTGAAGGCTCACAGCGGTAATATTGCGAATACGTTCCGCACCCAGAACCTGGCGGAACTGCTCAAACCGTGCTCCAGGAAACGCCGGAAGAGGTTCTGGCAGCTCAGAAAGTTCGCGGAAGCTTACGAAACCGCCGCGCCTGTATGCCAGTTCAGAAATATATTCTCCGGCCCCGCTGCTTGCGATTTTTTGCAGGAATTCGGGCGAGAAACCGCGTTGCACAGAGGGCAGCACGGCTCGCCACCGCTCGGAGATATAGATTACCGCTCTGCCCGTTGGAAGGGGAGCAACCAGACGGTCGAGGATGCTTTGCATGCTGGGAACAAGATCCTCGGCCGAGAGCAACCGCGTGGGATCGACTCCGAGAGTGGAGAACGCCAGGGCATTTTCCTGTACTGCATTGCGCTCGTTCTCGAACAGCACCATGACCATCGCGATGCCCAGCAGCATCTGCGGAATCGGACCAAGCAAGTGGCCGGCGTTACCAAAAACTTCAAGATAGGGGCTGCTAAGGTCGGGAACAATCATCAGCACAGCCCACAATGCCACCGCCGTCGCCAACAACTTGAAGGCGAGGGAATTCTTGCGCTGCGAATAGCGGAAAAAATCAAAGGAGCAATATAAGAGCACGGCACCCAGACCAACCTCCAAGCGGAGGTGCAGATTCGTGATATTGAGCTGGAATACACCGTTGACGAGGTGTTCGCGAAGATTCCATAGAGCCAGTGCCACTCCGCCACCGGCGATCGTAAGGTCATACCAGCGCAGCCGGAATCTCTCCCGCATCAAACGGGTCGAAATGAAGATGCAAAGCGCCATCAGGACCAACAGGAGCGAGGCGATCAAGAACATCGGCGCAGACGGATGGCGGTAGGCGCTCCAGCCATCGAGAGCATAGTGAAGGGTGTAGGCGGCCCATCCCAGTTGCCAGGCGCGGAAATAATCCTGCCGGCTCTGCTCATAAAGGTACGTAAAGACGAGGAAAAGCAGCAGGGCCACAAAGCCCGGAACGATAATCATGCTGATGCTGACGCTATTCATGACGCGCAGAATTACATTAGTTGCTCCTAATGTTTTCACACCCTGCCCGCCAAAACAACAGTTTTAGGCACAGCGTTGATACCAACGGAATCGCTCTTACTGGTGCAAAGTCGGCATTCACCCGGAATTTCGGGCATGCCTATCCCTAATTGTGCTTTTCCGCACGACCGTAACATCGAAATCAGTTACCACCGATACCCCATCCAGCAAGATTCCATATCAATTGAACGGCGAGCGACCTGTTCCCGCTCATCATCCAGAAAACCTAGGACTCCCGCGCTTTAGTTTGCTAGAATCTCGCTCGCTCTCAGCAGAGCGGCGGGAGAGTGAGACAACACGGAATCGGCTCAGGCCATTGGCAAGCACAAGAAAGAGTTGTTTAAGTGCTAAGAGAGGCTGCTGTGTTTTGTAGCAAGTGCGGCACGAATCTACCCGATGGTTCAGAGTTTTGTCTAAAGTGCGGACAGGCGATTCAAGTCACGGCGGGTGTGCCCTCCGCAATTGCTCTGTCCTGTAGCAAATGCAGTACTGAGCTGCCCGATGAATCACAATTCTGCCTCAGGTGTGGGCAGCCGGTAACAACACCGGGTGCGGGGACTGGGCTTGCCGTAGCCGGAAACAGCGCAGCCGCCGCGGCACCGGCACCCGTGCCGATTCTCAAGCTCGTCCGGAGACGCTCCAAGCCAAAGACTGCAATCTGGATCGCAGTACTTATGCTGCCGGCAATCGCTTGGGTTGTTCTCAGCAACAACACCGCCGCCCAAGAGCTTCGCGAATTCATCACCATGTCGCACACGGAAACTATCACTGAGGGCGACTTTTCGGTGAGACCGCGCAGTTTCTCCAGCTTCAAATACACAGTCCCGCCCGGAGCCATCCATGTCTCTGTAAACGGCCAGTTCAGCACGAGCGGAGGATCAAGCAATGAGGGGGATCTGGAGGCCTTTTTGCTGACCGACGAAGCTTTTGCGGCTTGGCAGAGCGGGTACTCAACGGATACGTACTATGAGAGTGGCAAAGCCAGCCAGGGTGAGATTAATGCCGCGCTTCCGTCTGGTGGCGGTGCGTACTATCTTCTGTTCAAGAACGACTCCTCTTCGCAGACCGTCAAGGAAGTCCATGCAGTTGTGAGCTTGCACTATAACAGGTGGTTTCCGGAGTGGCTTCTGCGCCTTAGATAAAAACTTTGGCGTGGGGCACAGCCCTTGGAGTAGCAGGCCTCGCCAAGTTCTTCTGAACCTTGACTGTTAAGTTCCCCAAGCTGCTCCGTCTTGCGATCCGGTCACAACTCTGAAAGTGGGGCTCGCAAGCTGGAGCCCTCGGTCAAGATGACCGAACGCTCGATAAAGTTCTCCAACTGTCGGACGTTGCCGGGCCAATGATAATTGAGCATAGCATCCATAGTTTCTGGAGGGATGCTTTCGATGTGTTTGTTCATACGGCGCGCGAACTTCTGCACGAAGTAATGCACGAGTGGCGGAATATCTTCCCGTCTTTCGCGCAGCGGCGGAACCTGGATTAGGGATGCGCTGAATTGATGGTACAAATCCTCGCGGAATCGATTCTCCGCAACCAACTTTCCCGGATCTTGTCTGGTCGCTGCAATCAAGCGTACATTGACGCGGATGGTGCGCGTGCTGCCTAATCGTTCAAACTCACCCTGTTTCAGCGCGCGGAGCAGCTTAGGCTGAAGGTCCAGCGGGAATTTGGTAATCTCATCCAGGAACAACGTTCCTTTGTTCGCCAGTTCCAGCCGGCCGGTCTTCTCGTGCGTGGTGCCATCGAATGCTCCTTTCTGATATCCGAATAGTTCGCCTTCCAGCTTGGCGCCAGGTATCGCACAATGAACTTTCACGAAACTCTCGTTCCTTCTAGCGCTCACGCGGTGGATGGCTCGTGCGACTGACTCCTTCCCTGATCCTGCTGCACCAACAAGCAGGACAGTAGTGTCGCTCAGGGCCAGCTTCTTTGCCTGCGCCAAGACTTGCTTCAATGCTGGACTCTCACCCACGATCTCTTCAGAGCCAGATCCTGGGCGAATCTCCTCTTGCACTTGCACCTTCTTCCCTAATCACACCACCGATTTCGCGCGGTCGTGCATAGTGTGTTCTCGTTCAGTGCCGTTCAGTGTTGCCTTTTCGCGAGAGCTCTCGTTGGAAGGCCACAACTCTGCTAAAGGAGCGTTTAGAACCGAGCCTTGGGAAAGAATCACGGAACGCTCGACAAAGTTTTCCAGTTCTCTCACGTTCCCCGGCCATCCCCAGCTCACCAATGCATTCATGGTTTCCGCAGGGATGCTCTCGATCTTCTTGTTCATGCGGCGAGCAAACTTCTGCACGAAATGCCGCACGAGCAGGGGGATATCTTCTTTGCGATCCCGCAAGGATGGCACTCGGATAGGAAAAACATGCAGACGGTAGTACAGGTCACTGCGGAACCGCCGTTCGGCTACAGCCCGCGGCAAGTCGCGGTTCGTGGCTGCGATCAGGCGTGCATCGACGTGGGTGACGTGGGTGCTGCCCAGCCGCTCGAACTCCTGATCTTGTAGCACTCGCAAAAGCTTTGGCTGAAGTTCAAGCGGGAGATCCCCGATTTCGTCCAGAAACAGCGTTCCGCCATGCGCCAGTTCCAGGCGTCCGATTTTTCTGCTGAACGCTCCGGTAAATGCGCCCTTTTCATGCCCAAAGAGCTCGCTTTCCAGCAGCCCAGTAGGAATCGCCGCACAGTTGAGCTTGATGAAACTGCCATCCTTTCGCAAACTCATACGGTGGATGGCGCGAGCGATGAGTTCCTTACCCGTACCCGTTTCCCCCAGAATCAATACAGTGGCATCACTTTGCGCCACTGTCCTGGCCAGTCTCAGCACTCGTTTTAGCGGTGCGCTCTCACCCACGAGATCTTCGGAGTTAAGTTCGGAGCGGATGTTGTCTTCCAAGACGGTTTCTCCTTCTCTACTTTGTAATCATTCCTCGGGGCTCAGCCCCAGGGCAGATCGAATTCCCTTAAGTAAAGCTTGCTCAGTGAATGGCTTGGGCAGAAAATCCACGGCTCCAGCGTCGAGGGCGCGTGCGCGGGTCCCCTCATTAGGGGAAGCAGTGATGAAAATAATCGGAATGCGGTACCCACGTTCGGCCAGATGACTCTGAAGTTGCAGACCGCTCATCCCCGGCAGTTGCACGTCGAGAACAAGGCACGATACTTCTTGCAAACGACTGGATTTCAAAAATTCCTCCGCGGAGCGGAAGAGTTCAACCGTAAAGTCCAGCGATCGCATAAATCTTCCTGTGGCTTCCCGAAGGGAATCATCATCGTCTACGACGGAAAGTAATCGAGCCGATGACAATTCAGCCCCCGTTTGCGAAACTAGCACCGCGCTTGATGGCGAATCTATTGTGCTTTCGGATAAAAGGCTAGACGTAGGTGAAGAGGAGCTTTACGAAGGTTTAGCTCTTCGAGGGGAATGCGTATCCCACATGCATTCTTTCAAGGCCACCTCTTGACAAGTGGAAATTTGGGTGTAGATTTGGCACCGCCATCCATGGGGGACGCTTCGCTCAGCTAAATGCACCAAGAGCTGAATTCAATTTCTGTTGTCGACCTGCCACAGGGGGGAAATGGCTCCGGAACCATGCCAGCATCCCAATAGAGTCAAAGGCGTGGTGGAGTTAGACTTTGCGCGCCAAGATGATTCCGGCGATTCTATCTACACCGCCCCGGTTTCCGTCGGTGTATGCGAAGACTGCGGACACGTTGAGCTGTACGCAATGTTTCACCAGTTACTGCGTGATTGGCTAAGAAAAAGTTGACGGCCGAGTTTTAGTTGCCGATTCTTGCTGTGAAGTTTGGAGTTCCTGCCAAACCGGCCCAGGGGGTCCGTTGTGATGATCTCCGCAAGCGCGGCCATGACTGGTTCCTACGATTACCTTCAGGTTGTCCTCTCGGTAGTAATAGCCATCTCGGCGTCGTACGCTGCGCTCGATCTTGGGGGACGTGTAACAGCCGCAAGCGGTTGGGTCCGCAGGGCCTGGCTGATCGGTGGGGCCACTGCGATGGGTTTTGGCATCTGGTCGATGCACTTCACCGGAATGCTGGCCTTTCGCTTGCCTGTGTTGGTGAGCTACTCCTGGCCGACCGTTCTGCTGTCGCTTTTGGTGGCTATCTCCGCCTCGGCTTTCGCGCTGTATGTAGTGAGCCGGCACGAACTGGGCATGGTTCGGGCGTTAGCCGGCAGCGTGATTATGGGCAGCGGTATTGCAGCCATGCATTACATCGGCATGGCGGCCATGCGTTTGGCTGCGGTATTCCGGTTTCATCCCCTCCTTGTGACCCTGTCCGTTGCGTTTGCGATCGCATTTTCTTTTGCCGCCCTGATACTCGTATTTGATCTTCGAGAGGAGACCAAAGGGACACCTTCGCGCAAGATTGCCAGCGCCGTCGTTATGGGTGCCGCCGTCTCCGCGATGCATTACACCGGCATGGCCTCGGCAAGCTTTATGCCCTCTACCGTAGCGCCCGGTTTGTCCCACGCTGCGAGTGTTTCCTCACTAGGGAACGCTGGAATTGTGATTGTCACGTTAATCGTCCTAGTCACGGTGGTGTTGACATCGGCAGTTGACCGACGGTTGGCCTCGCAGAGGGCAGAGCTAGAACGTGGCAGAGAGCTTGCAACCATCAACGAGGAACTGAGAAAGGAAATGCTCGAACGCCAGCGCGCCGAAGATGCCCTGCGGCGAAGCGAGGACCAGCTCCGGCTTGTAATCGACACAATTCCAGCGCTCGTCTGGAGCGCTTCACCTGACGGTTCCCTGGATTTCCTCAACCAACGCTGGCTGGAATATACAGGCATCTCTTCGGAGCGGGGACTGGGTTGGGCTTGGGCGGAAGAGCTTCATCCCGAAGACCGTGAAGGGTTCGTGAACGCGTGGCGCTCGGCCGTGGCCACTGGGGAACCGTTTGAGCATGACGTGCGCGTGCGGCGGGCGGACGGAGAATATCGCTGGTTTTCGAAGCGCGCTGTGCCGCTGCGCGACGAACTGGGGCACATTGTTAAATGGTACGGAACGACCACTGATATTGAAGATCGGAAACGAGCCGAATGTGCGTTGCAGGAAGCGCAGGCAGGGCTTTCTCATGTCACACGCGTGACGACAATGGGAGAACTGGCCGCCGCAATTGCCCATGAGGTCAACCAACCCCTCGCTGCAATCGTCACCAATGCCAATTTTTGCTTGCGCCAGCTCGCAAGTGCGACTCCGAACTCGGACAAATTGCGCGAGGCAATCTCGGAAATTGTGAATGATGGCACACGGGCGAGCGCCGTCATTTCAAGAATCCGCGCACTCTTGCAGAAGAGCCCTCCCGAGCGAGTTGCAGTGAATGTTAATCAGATTATTCAAGAGGTCACCATTCTGCTTCGCAATGAGATGACCCGGAACCGCGTTTCCCTGCGGACCGATCTTGCCGCTGATTTGCCCCGCGTGAGCGGAGACCCGGTGCAATTGCAGCAGGTCCTGATCAACCTGGTCATGAACAGCATCGACGCCATGCGTTCGCTTGCGCATCGGCCACGCGAACTTCTCATCAAGTCAGCTAGGAACCATAATGAGGTGTCCATCCAAGTTCAAGACTCTGGAGCCGGGCTCGATCCGGAGCGAGCGGAGCACATCTTCGAACCATTCTTTACCACTAAGCCAGAAGGTATCGGAATGGGATTATCAATCAGCCGGTCTATTGTCGAATCCCACGGCGGGCGTTTGTGGGCTGAGTCAGATTCCAAGGGGGCCATGTTCCAATTTACTTTACCAACTAAGTAGTACATGAGTAACGTAGCTCCTGTCGTTTTCGTAGTGGATGACGACCCCTCGGTCCGTCGCGCCATACAGCGTCTCGTCGAATCTGTAGGATTGCAAGTCGAACTGTTCGGCTCAGCGCAGGAGTTCCTGCGCAGCGAACGTCCGGATGCTCCCAGTTGCCTGGTATTAGACATCAGGCTACCCGGCATAAGTGGGCTCGATTTCCAGCGCCAACTGGCTGAAGCTAACATTCATATTCCTATCATTTTCATCACTGCCCATGGAGATATCCCCATGACTGTCCGCGCCATGAAGGCGGGAGCGGTCGAGTTCCTCACTAAGCCATTCCGCGATCAGGATCTGCTGGATGCGATTCAAATCGCGTTAGAGCGGGACCGTACCAGACGTGTACAAGAGACAGAAGTTGCAAAGCTGCGTGAGCGCTATGAATCGCTGACGCCTCGCGAACGAGAGGTGATGCCTCTGGTCGTTTTTGGTCTGCTCAACAAACAAATAGCCGCCGAAATTGGAGCTAGTGAGGCAACGGTGAAAGTCCATCGCAGCCAACTCATGCGAAAGATGGGCGCCGAATCAGTAGCTGACTTGGTGAGGATGGCCGCGGAAATGGGAATCCCTGCTGCAAAGCCCAAAGGTCCGTAACACCGATGATTGCTGTTCGGAAATCAGAGGTTCGCAATCCGTTCGTCAAATGATTATCCGTAGGCGCAACTTTAGGTTTTTTCAAAACGCTACCGCCACGCCGGATATTCAGCACGCGGTCCTCCCGTTCCGCTCCTTCGAATACGTCGCCAGATTTGAGGCAACCGTCGATCGCGGCCTCGTGAGGCATTCTCCATGCCAATCGGGCGAGCATACCCGAGCGTAAATATCACTGCTCGAAGATTATGTTTTTCCAGTACACCAGATATGCTGTTTGCACATCCAAGGTCGGCAATGAACTCAGCAACTTCGAGTGAGGTGCGCAAGACGCAATTGCTCACATTAGTGGTGATCGCCAGTAATGTCGTTGGCAACGTCTCTCTCAGCCACGGGATGCGCCAGGTGGGCAAAATTGTTTCCGCATCTCCGCTGGATTATGCGCGCGCGTTCGCGAATCCATGGGCGGTGGCGGGCGTCCTGGTCCTGGCGTTGTGGATGATCACCGATCTGGCCCTGCTCAGCCGCGCCGACCTCAGTTTCGTGCTGCCGGTCACGGCTAGCGCCTATGTGCTGATTGCCCTGGCGGGACATTTCCTGCTACACGAACGAATCTCCGCCCAGCGCTGGGTCGCGATTGTGGTGATCACGCTCGGCGTTGTGCTGGCAGAAGAGACGCCGCCTCGCACTACGGAAGGTCCGCCGGAGCACCTGCTATGAGGTGGATCCTCGTCGGGATCATCGCTCTTTGCAACACCGTCGGCGATGTGCTCAATACAGCTGGCATGAAGCGTCAAGGCGAGGCGGAACTGAATCCGCGGGCGGTTGCCCACATGATGGCGCGAATTTTTCGCAATCCGCTGGTGCTGGCAGGGCTCGGAGCATTGGCCGTGGCCTTCATCGCGCTGCTGTCTCTGCTTTCGATCTCGAATGTAAGTTTCGCTGTACCTGCCACCGCGATCAGCTATTTGCTCGAAACGCTGCTGGCCAAGTACGTGCTGAAGGAAAAAGTTACGTGGCGGCGCTGGGGCGCGGCATCGCTAGTGGCTTTCGGCGTCCTGATGCTGTCGTGGTAGCTGCGGAATCGCAGCCTTTGACGTTGTGATTCTCTCACCAGCCTTTGGACATGTTCCTTCGAGTGTTCCTCCCGACGGGTTTCGCTTCCACAAAGTTCCTGCGCTTGGCATGATGTCAAAATGGCATTTGCTTTCTCTGATGAACGATGGCTGCCGAAGTCGATCCTCTGCCTGCGTGATTACAACCTTAATAAGTTTGCGCATGACGTGATCGCCGGCATCACCGTCGGCCTGGTTGCTTTGCCACTCGCCATGGCGTTCTCCATCGCTTCGGGATTGAGCCCACAGGCTGGAATTTATTGCGCGATTGTGACGGGCTTTCTAGTTTCTGCTCTGGGAGGGTCAAAAACACAGATCGGCGGGCCAACGGGGGCTTTTGTTGTTGTCGTCGCCGGCATTGTCGCTGCACATGGAGTGGATGGCTTGTTCATGTGTACGGTAATGGCCGGAATCCTGCTTGTTGTTATGGGCGCTACCGGAATGGGGACGGGGGTGAAATTTATCCCGCGACCGGTCGTGATCGGGTTCACCAACGGAATTGCGGTTTTGATTGCCAGCACACAGGTGAAGGACTTCTTCGGCCTGCATCTGGAAAAAGTGCCGGGCGTGTTCTGGCTACGGATGAAGGCACTCGCCGCCAGCTCTCCGACATGGTCACCGACAGCGACAATCCTCGCCGCCGCCACAGTTGGCACGATGTTGTTGTGCCGCGTACTTTCAAAGCGCATTCCGGGGCCGATTGTTGCCATGCTGGGAGCCACCGCCACGGCTTTTGTATTAAAGCTCCCCGTGGAGACTATTGATACGCGCTTTGGCGGAATTCCCAGCGGACTTCCTCACTTGGTCGTGCCGCGATGGCATGCGGGGCTGGTTCATGGACTGCTCGGGCCGGCGTTCACCGTGGCGATGCTGGGTGCGATCGAGTCGCTGATGTCGGCGGTGGTCTCCGACCGCATGAGCAACGACCGCCACAATCCGAACGTGGAACTGATCGGCCAGGGAGTGGCGAACATCATGTCGCCGATGTTCGGCGGGCTGCCCGCCACTGGCGCGATTGCTCGCACCGCCACCAACATTCGCTCCGGCGCGCAGTCGCCGGTAGCGGGAATGATTCACTCCCTGACGCTCTTATGTGTGCTGCTGTTTGCTGCGCCGCTGGCCAGCTACATCCCAATGGCCGCACTGGCGGGCATCCTGATGATTGTCGCTTACAACATGGGCGAGTGGCGCGAGATTCCACAGTTGCTTCGGCTCACCAAGACTGACATCAGCATTTGGCTGGTTACCTTTGCGCTCACTGTATTTGCTGATCTTACAGTCGCCGTTGAAGCGGGAATGATTCTGGCCGCATTGCTGTTCATCAGCCGTGTTGCCGCAACCACAACCGTGTCGCAAGTGACCGACGACTACATCGAAGACGGGCGTGTTCACATTTTGCAAGATAAAGACATTCCCTACT
>DAIMDJ010000040.1:10720-11966 GCA_036725905.1 Terriglobales bacterium | reverse complement strand
GCAAGCGGCACAGATATCGCGAAGGCAGGAAGCAGCTCCAGGCCATAGCGAACGTTGTAATGTGAGAAGGGCCACCAAACAGGCAAGAAGATCGGAACGCCACCATAGGCGATGGAAAACATATAAAAGAGCAATGGAATCCACAGCAGAAGCAGTGGCATGCAGCGCCAAAATCGTCCGGGCGACCCAATCGAGCAAGCTAGCGCCGTACCAAGAAGGGCGAGGACCAGCCACAATCTCCCCCAGTCCCCTTCTGCAACGTTCAGTTCTGCCGATTTTAATAAATAGCTTGCGGCAATCAGAGCATTGCCCGCCCCCGGATGAGGTGGCGTTCCTGGAGTCGAGGTCTTCTGCTCGATCGCTCTTGCTGAATATGGCCCGTTAGCAAATTCCAGCGGATTACGGTAGATCAGCGCGTTGTAGGCCAGCCAGAGAACCGGCGCTGCGACCGCGAGAAAAATGAGGATCGCAAGGGTGCGCCGCCAATTAGGGAAAGCGCGCTTGTAATGCGTCAGGACCGCTGCAGCGGCAATGCAAAGTACGCCAGCCAGAAACCATCCGTCATAACGCGTGAGGCAAGCCGCAGCGACACATAAGCCACATTTGTTAAGCGCTGAGGAGGTCGGTTCTTTCTCGGTTTGATCGACTGAAGTCAGTATCCGAACGAAGTCAGCGAAGAAAACTACGGCCCAGATGAACAGAGCAAGATAGATAGGCTCTGTCATCGCGGTGGCTTGGAGATAAATCAAATTCGGATTGGCCGCGTAGATCAGGACAGCACACCAAGCCGCAAATCGAGCCCCGTTATGCGGTCCTCCGCTGGCTCGGAAGATACCTCGAACCAACCTAAGAATCCCGACTGCGCCAAACACGTACGCGATCATGGATGGAATTGATCCGCCCACCCCGGTTCGCCAAAGCCGATCAGAGACCAAAAACGGGATCATCGCGAGATGCGGAAGCGGCAACCACACGGTCCCCAGTTGCAGCAGTCCGGGAGTGCGGGAATCGAAGACGCGGCGCGCGATGTTGATGTGGGCGACGGCATCGCCATACAGGAGTAACTCGCCGCGGTGGAAGTAATAGAAAAGGGAGGCCACGGAGACTACGCTCGCAATCCATGCCACGAGCGCAGTTTCGGGATCCCAGCGGCGAATGGCCAACTGGGTCATTTGGCACGCGCCACTTCACGAAAAGACTTGAGGGTCAGCAAGCGTCAGCGATTGTAAATGAGTTCTGGCGCAAA
>DAIMDJ010000040.1:6695-10620 GCA_036725905.1 Terriglobales bacterium | reverse complement strand
ATCACGTCCATGCCCCAACTGCGGTAGACGTTCGATTCGGCTTTCGTTGAAAACTGCGGTCCTTCCATGCAGAGATAGGTTCCGCCGCGTTTGCCCACGACACCGGCTTTCTTGCAGGCAGTTTCCAGAACGCGGGCGAGTTCCGGACAGATGGGATCTGCAAAGGAAATGTGGGCGACGATGCCGTTGCCAAAAAAAGTATCGACGCGATGGCGCGTGCGATCAAAGAATTGATCGGGGATGACGAACTCCATCGGCTTGTGCTCTTCCTTCAGCGAACCAACCGCGGAAACGGAAACAATGCGCTCGACTCCGAGCTGCTTAAAGCCATAAATGTTGGCGCGAAAATTCAACTCGGTAGGAAGAATGCGATGCCCACGCCCATGGCGTGCCAGGAACGCGACCTTTCGGCCTTCCAGTGTGCCGAGAACGTAGGGGTCAGAGGGCTGTCCGAAAGGCGTGCGCAGGCGGAGTTCTTTTATTTTGGTAAGCCCCGGCATGGAATAGAGTCCGCTGCCGCCTATGATTCCAATTTCTGCTTGTGCCAATCAGCCTCCTCAGAAGGTCTGGTGCAATTTTGTGAATCGCAAATTATACAAAACGAGCACGCGCCCCTATTCAACGATAAATGTCCTTGCGATGTGAAACCCGCAACACTAGAACTTGATTCGCCGTATCCTTTATGTGACAAATCAGCCGGAAATCGCCGACACGATAGCGCCAGAGTCCCACCTTATCGCCTGTAAGTGCCTTTCCAAGTTCACGGGGATCGGTTCGCTTCAGGAGGCGTTCCTGAAGGAGCCGCAGGATACGTTTTTGTGCTGGCTTCCCCAGCTTCTCGAGCTCTTTTCAGGGCGCGAGGATCGAAATCAACGGTCCAGGCCAAGTCGCTTTATGACCTTACTGAGCGGAATCGGTGGCAATTCATCTTCAAGCCGTGAGATGGCAATCAGATAGTCCTCCTGGTCATCGAGAAACTCCGCGATAGCTCGCTTGGCGTAGTAAGACTTCGGCCGACCCGTGCGTCGCGAAAGCTTGGTAAGCCTGGATTCCAAAGCCGGGGAAAGGCGTACGGTAAACATTAGGACTCCTGTATTACATGTAATACAAAGTATATCATACGTAGTTCGTGTTGCATGATGGCTGGATCTACAGCCCACTTACCTTCCCGCTGCCACGCCGGCCCCAAACACTTCCTGCCCCAAGCGGTCCGTCGTGGGCTGGTCGAGGCCTTCGGTCACCAGCACAGTGTCATCACGGGCTTCGATGACAACTGGCCCTTCTTCAGTGAGCCAGGCGTGCTTTGCGCCCACCTCCGATGGTGATCCAGCTTGAGAGGCATGACTTCCGTTCTCCGCCACCTGGCGGGCGTGGGCGTATCGTTTGGCTACTGATTCTCCATAAATTTTCGCGAACTCCGCCGCTTTTTCCGCGCTCGACCAGCGCGACACGTAGAGAATTGCTAGAGGTGCGGACGGATCGCCCTTGGGCCGTGCCGCATAGTAATAGCCACCGCGCCAGTGTGGATAAAGCGCATGCGAAGCATCCGGCCCGGCATACTGATCGAGGAGCACGGCCACGTCGAGCTCCCCAACCGAACCTACATCGAAGCGATCGTAATTCTTGAACGTCTCCTTGAAGTCGGGCAACGGCATGGGATCCAGGCGTTCGCCCGAGATATAGGTCTTCGGCTCCATGATCTGCCGCGTGGATTTGGGCGGATTCTCAAAAAGTCCAGCGAACGCCTTTTCTTTCCCGGATTTTGCCAGCAGCTCGGTGATGAAATCTATCCCATAGCGATAAGGGAAGGTCAGCGCCTCTCTGAGGTAAACCGGGGCGTTCTGGAATTGCGGCGAATCTGCCGTTGCCACCAGCATGCCTTGCTTCAGAGCATTGACAACTTCTGGCGAATCCTTGAGAGATTGCCCGAGCGGCGCCAGCATGTAATCAACCAGCACCACCATGGCCTGACCTTCAACGACAGCCTGTCGCGCGGTGCCGATCTCATCGTTATCGATATCAGATTGGCTCACCGTTTTCTTCTGGTTCAGATCGACATCCGACGGCTTCATGAATTTTTCCAGATTGAACGACTGGTCCTGAAGCGCATGAGTCAGTTCGTGCGCCAGCACCGGCTTTTGCTGCTCAGGACCGACCCAGTCCAGCAAGTTCACAGTCTTGGTCTTGGGATCGTAGTAGCCGGCGACCTGCTCCTTCAGCAGAGCCACTAAGAACTTGCCCAAGTCAAACTCGCGCGGCAGTAAGCCGAATTTCTTCAGCACCAATTCGGAGCGTCGTAATCGCTTTGCATCTTCGTCCTCGGTGATGTGCTGACTCACGAAAGCTTCAACTTCCTCCCGGCTAACCAGCTTGCGTTTGACCTCGTGTTTGATCGGAAACAAAGTGTCTTTGCTGGCGAATTGCAGGATTTCGTCTACGGAGCGGAAAAGTTCTTCGGCTTGAGCAGGTGATAGCTTTTGTTGCGGGGCGGAGCTGGCATGTTCCGCGGGAGGCTTCTGTTGCGGTTGGGGCGCAGTCGATGGGCCGGAACTTGGAGGGGTGCCCGCCGGCCCCTGCTGCGCTGCAGCCTGTGCCAAACCAAGGCTGAGGGCGAGTAGCAGCGCTAGGAGGCTGTACGTGAACGCCCGCTCAAAGCTTCGCTGGCGGGTGCATTGTCGCGACAAATCTCTAGGCGATGAAGGTTGGTTGCGAGCTGGCAATCCTTATCACAATATCTGGCATTCAGAGATTGAACAAGCTACAAGGTGTGCCAGTGAACCGCGCTAGGCGGGCGTCTTCCACAACTAGAGACCTTACTTCCGCCAGTTTCTAGATCCCATTGCTCTTATTCCGGATCAAGGACAGGAATTCCGTGCGCGTCTCCTGCTCGTCGCGGAAACAGCCCAACATGGAGGAGGTCACGGCGGCGGAATGCTGCTTTTCTACCCCGCGCATCATCATGCAGAGATGGCGCGCTTCAATGACCACGCCGACGCCTTGTGGCTCGACGGCTTTCTGAATGGTCTCGGCAATTTGCGTGGTCAGCCGTTCCTGGATTTGCAGGCGGCGGGAGAAGATTTCGATCAGGCGCGGAATCTTGCTCAAGCCGATGACTTTGCCGTTCGGAATATATGCGACATGGACTTTGCCAAAGAAAGGCAGGATGTGGTGCTCGCAGAGGCTGAACATCTCGACATCTTTCACGATCACCATTTCGTCGTAACTGACCGTAAACAGCGCCTTCTTCAGCATGGCGTCTGGATCTTCTTTGTAGCCCTTGGTCAGAAATTCGAAGGCGCGGTGGACGCGATGAGGAGTGCGGACGAGACCTTCGCGGGCTGGGTCTTCATCAAGACGGATGAGGATTTCTTTGACCAACTCTTCGAAGCTGGCGCTGGTAAGTGTTGTGGTTTCGACTGGTGTCATGTGGTCTTCCTTTATGGCCGAGCTTCGCTCGGCTGGGCGGGTGAGGGCACCCACCCCTACGTGGTCGTGTCGATTGCTAGCGGCGGATTTCGGCACCCCCGGCGTATTCGAATGAGTTCATCATGGTTTCTTCCATGCGCACCCTTTCTAGATGAGCGTTGCGGAAACCGCGCCGCAAAATATCGTAGACGGCGGCGCAGAGGTTCTCCGTCGTCGGAACGTCACGGGCGAACTCCGGTAATACGTTTAGGTTCTGCTGATCGAAGCGCTCCAGAATTTCGCGTTCGACGAATCCATCCAAATCAGTGAGATTGCAAACCATGCCGGTAGTTTCATCGACCGGGCCGCTGACCGTGATTTCGAGCGCATAGTTGTGTCCGTGACCGTATGGATTGTTGCACTTGCCGTACGTGGCAACGTTTTCCTGCGGCGACATTTCTTCATTATGCAGCCGGTGCGATGCCGAAAACATATAACGCCGCGTGAGGTGCGCTTTCAT
>DAIMDJ010000040.1:2294-6595 GCA_036725905.1 Terriglobales bacterium | reverse complement strand
CTCTGCTAATCGCGTGCTATAAGCTCTTCCCTTCCAGCTTACAGCCCCCTGTTTGTAACAGAGTTCTGAGCGCTGCAAAATATACGCGAACAGCGGAAGTCCAAGCAGAGCCGCTGCATTTGCGCGCCACGGGAAATGCGCCTTACGAATCCGCACCAGGAAGAGCGCATATAAAACAATGGCAGCAGCGATCATTACCAGTGCGGCATTTGCTCGCCCACGAATTCCTTCGATAAATGCCAACCCAGCAGTGGCTAAAATCAGAATAAATTCCAGCAGCCGCAGCAGTGCCAATCTGCGGGGCGAGGGGAACAAGAGCGCCAGATTTTTGGTCCAGCCTTCGCAAAGCTGGGCAAAATTGCGGTACATCCGGGTGCGGAGGACGTCACCGCCGTAACGAAAGAAAATCTTACGGCCGGAAAACTTCACGAGGCGTGCCATCGCGACATCTTCCAGCAAATCGCTTGCGATTTTTGCATTGCCACCAACCGCGTCGTATGCCTCACGGGAGATCAGCAGATATTGGCCGTTCGCTGCAGCCACTGAAGAAGCAGGATCATTTACCTTCGCCGACGGGTATGTCGCGGCCAGCCCGGCGAAGATCACCGGCATGACAGCTTTCTCCCAGAACCCACGTACCTCCTGCTCGGGAGAGTAAGACAGCAATTGCGCCTGGCAAAGTTCTGCTTCGGTTAATCCGCGGGCCAGCGAAGTGAGGCTGTGTAGGGTGTCGGCATCGGTGAACAGCAACCATTCGCCGCGGGCCTGCTTTGCGCCGGCAGACATCGCATTATTCTTGCCCGTCCAGCCTTGGGGCAGTGGCCCGGCGTCGACCACGCGCACTCCCGAAAACGACTGCGCAATTTCACGCGTGCGATCGGTTGAGCCATCGTCCACGACGATGATTTCGAAACTTACGCCGGTTTGCGCAACGAGGGACTCGAGACATGCGCCAAGTGATGCCTCTTCGTCACGCGCAGGGACAATCACCGATATCGTGGGCTGCGCGGTAGCTGGATCCGGCGCCGGCATAAGGCAAATCAGATATTATAACTTTGTGCGGCGCTCTTCCCTTTTAATTGGATTCCTAACTGTTCTGCTGGCTGGCTGTTACAGCGGCTCGCGGCCTCCTCACATAGGCAACCCGGCGCCGGACTTCACGGTGCAGGATGCCGATCGCAAGGTCAGCCTGGGCGACTTGCGCGGCCAAGTTGTGGTGCTGAATTTCTGGGCAACCTGGTGCGCACCTTGCGTGGAAGAGATGCCCTCGCTGGTTCAAATGCAGCAGAAAATGAAGAATAAGGGAGTGGATGTGCTGGCGGTTAGCGTCGATGTGGACGAGAACGCGTACCGCAAATTTTTGAAAGATCACAGCATCGATCTGCTCGTGGTGCGCGACCCGGAGCGGAAGAGCAATAATCTTTATGGCACGTTCAAGTTTCCCGAGACTTACATCATCGATCGCAATGGCGTGCTGCGCCGCAAGTTCATCGGGCCGGTGGATTGGCAGCAGCCGGAAATTGTTGATTTCTTGAGCAAGCTGTAGCGGCCGTACTCTCGGCTCTACTCCTTTTACAATACAATCTGTGAAAACCTGGGACGTCATCATCATCGGTGGCGGGATCATTGGCCTGTCGCTGTCGATTGCGCTACGCAAGCGTGGTGCGCGGGTTCTGGTGGTGGAACGTGGAGAACCGGGCCGCGAGGCCTCTTATGCCGCTGCGGGAATGCTCGTCGAGTGTAGTTTGGAGACCCCATCACTTTTGCAGCCGCTTGCGACGGCAAGCGCGCGGATGTATCCCGAATTCGTTCACGAGCTGCAGGATGAATCTGGAGTCGATGTCGATCTCCGCGACGATGGCACGATCCTCTTCCCTCCTCCGCAGCACGTTCATGAGCGTGCAGGGTTTTCGGCAGAGTCTCTGCTGCCGGCGCCGCTAGCCCAGCTTGAGCCAGCGCTCGGCGAAGTAACGCGGCCCGCAATTTTTTTGCAAGAACGCAGTGTCGATCCGCGAGCGCTCGGTGCAGCCGCCGTGAAAGCGGCGAAGCATCGGGGGGTTGACGTCTCCTCCGGCAGCGAGGTCACTGAGATACTGATTTCAGATGGGAGCATCGGCGGCGTGCGCACCGATAAGACCAGGTATGCTGCGCCCGTCGTCGTGAACTGCGCTGGAGCATGGGCTGGAAATCTTGGGCCGCAGCAGTTTCCTACGCGTCCAGTAAAGGGACAGATGCTCTCCGTCGCCGGCGGTCCGCGGAACACACCGCGGCACGTGATTCGCTCTCCCGAAGTTTATCTGGTACCACGCAGCGATGGACGCGTCCTGATCGGTGCGACGGTGGAAGAAGCAGGTTTTGACAAGCGCACCGTTCCCGCTACGATTGAACAAATGCACCGGGCGGGGCTTCGCCTGATTCCGGCTTTGGGTAGAGCACGCATACTTGAGGCTTGGGCGGGACTGCGTCCGGGAACACCCGATAATCTGCCGATTCTCGGGCCCATGCCAACTCCGGGCTATTTCGTCGCTACCGGACATTTCCGTGACGGAATTCTCCTCACGCCGGTGACTGCTCATGTTATGGCGCAGGTGGTTACAGGAGCGAAACCCGAGTACGATATCTCGGCATTCTCACCAGTGCGCTTCCAAGTCTGATGCCCACGCGAACCGAAATCACTGCTGAACGAATCAAGGAGCATTACGACTCGCTCGCTTTCATCTATCGCACGTTCTGGGGCGATCACATCCACCACGGTTTATTCCGGGACAGCGAATCACCGGCTGAAGCACAAGTGAAGATGCTTTCGCATTGCGTGGAAATTCTCGGGTTGCGTGGCGAAGAAGAAGTACTCGACGTCGGCTGCGGGCACGGCGGCACGCTCATTTATCTGGCGCAGGAGTTTGGCTGCAGTGGCACGGGCCTGACGATTAGCCAAAAGCAGGCGAGGATCGCAAACGAGAATGCTGCCCGGGCAAGTCTCGGAAACCGGTTGAGCTTTGTAATCGGCGATGCGGACAGGTTTTCGTTTCCTGCGGACGCGTTTGATGTGGTCTGGGTGATGGAATCTTCCGAGCATTTTCAGGACAAGGCCGGATTCTTCCGCAATGTAACGCGTACCCTGCGGCCCGGCGGTAAGCTGTTGCTGGCAGCCTGGACAGGCTCGATGGACAACCCCAGAGTCGCCGCAGTAGCGCGAGCTTTTCTGTGTCCGGAGCTGTGGACGCGGGAGCAGTATGAATTGGCAATCGAATCCGCTGGCCTGCACGTGACTTACGCCGAGGATCTCAGCGCTAGCGTCATGCATACGTGGGAAATTTGCCGTAACCGCGTGTCCGTGGCGAGACCCGTGCTCAAGCTGATGCCGCGCGCAGTTCAAGAATTCGCTGCGGGGATGGATTTGATCCTTGAAGCCTACAGGTCTGGAGATTTGACCTACACCGTCATAAGCGCGGGCTTGCCCTAACGAGCGAAGAGCAGCCACTCGCTTCAGTTATACTAAACACCTCCCGTCATTTCAGCACCCATGCTGGGCACCAGCTTACGAGAAAGGGACACACACCTATGGCTTCGCCCGCAGTTGATTATGCCCGTGGCAATCAGCAGCGTTTTCTTAATGAACTAAAAAATCTGCTCCGCATTCCCAGTATCAGCACCCTCGAAGAGCACAAATCTGACGTACAGAAAGCGGCCGAGTTTGTAGCCAGCGAACTGCGACGCATCGGGATGGAGCATGTCGAGGTTATCCCGACCAAGGGCCATCCTCTTATCTACGCCGATTGGCTGAATGCGCCGGGCAAGCCGACGGCGCTTTGTTATGCGCATTATGACGTGCAGCCTCCGGACCCGCTGGATGAATGGGTTTCGCCTCCGTTCGAACCCACTGAGCGCAACAACAACATCTATGCGCGAGGCGCCGTCGACGATAAAGGGCAGCTCTGGATGGAGATTAAGGCGATTGAAGCGTTAATGAAGGGCCATGGCGGCAAGCTGCCACTGAACGTGAAATTTATTATTGAGGGCGAAGAAGAAGTTGGTGGCGAGTCGATTGCCGAGTACGTCCGCAAGCAGAAAGCCAAGCTGAAGGCCGATTTTGCGCTGGTATGTGACACGGAGCTGTTCGCGCCCGACCTGCCCACTCTATGCGTGGGCCTGCGCGGTCTGGTTTATACCGAGATCGAGGCTGTCGGCGCGAAGACAGATTTACATTCCGGGATGTACGGCGGGGCGGCGCCGAATCCGTTTTTTGGACTCATCGAGATCATCAGCAAATTAAAAGACGCCAAGGGCCGGGTTCTGATTCC
>DAIMDJ010000040.1:0-2194 GCA_036725905.1 Terriglobales bacterium | reverse complement strand
AACGTTAAAGTGTGGAGTAAAGGTCCAGCGTGCGTTGTGGGCACGAATAATAAGTACATCAAAGCCGCGACCGAGGCGATGCACGAGATCTTTAAGAAAGACACGGTCTTCATTCGCTCCGGCGGCTCCATTCCCATCGTGACCGATTTTCAGGACGTGCTCAAGATTCCCAGCGTGATGATGGGCTTCGGCCTCCCCGATGACAATCTGCACGCGCCCAATGAGAAATTTCATATCCCGAACTTCTATCGCGGGATTGAGTCGATCTGTTTGTTCTTTGAGAAGCTGGGCGGGTAGAAGCAGCGGGGTCCCACCAGATTTGTTCATTAAAAAGAGGTGCAGTTTGCCTTGTCATCCCGAGCCGCCCTCTTTTGGCGAGCGAGGGACCTGGGCGCGCCGTGCGAATGCCTCGCGTTCTTTGCGAGGCGCGAAATCGCACGTTTGGCGCGCATCCCTATGGGCAAACTGCACCAGGCCCGCGCCTCTATTGCCGAGCGCCAGGTCAGCGCCGACACTGCGGAGCGTCGGGATGAGTTGCGCAGAAACCCTTGCAGGGGAAGCAATCGGCGGTTACCGGCTTAAGACTCCGGCCAGCCATATTGCCAGTGACAGCAGCCAGGAACAGAATTAGCAGCGCTTGTTTCCAGGAAATCATTTTGTGTTCTCCTTTGGCCGCTGCGTGGTGACCAAGTTTCTTCCGGTCGGGATGGCACGTCAAGACTACCTGCAATTTGCTGTCTGTTATCTAATAAGTGGCCCGTAGGTGCGTTGATCCTGCTCTTCCACCACTGCCGCCGAGCTTTTGCTCGGCCTGGACGGGTCAGAGACCCGTCCCTACGCGGGCATTGCAGATTTCATCCCATGTTAGAATCGCCCTGTGAAACATCCTCGCAAATTCACCGTCGTGATTGAACGGGACGAAGATGGCCAGTACGTCGCCACGGTTCCTGCCTTACGCGGTTGTCACACTCAGGCGAAGAGCCTCGACACTCTCATGAAGCGCACTCGCGAAGTGATTGAGCTGTGTCTAGAAGATGAACTCGATGAAACCGGGCCGCTTGAGCTAGTGGGTATCCAGCAAATCTCGGTATGACTCGCTGCCGCGGATTAGGGGCAAAGAGTTCATACGTATTCTAGAAAAGATTGGTTTTCGGGTAGTCCGAACTCGGGGAAGTCACGTGTTCTTAAGGCACGTGGATGGAAGAGTTACGACGGTGCCAGTGCCATGCTGGCGAGGTGCTCGGCCCCGGTCTGTTGCGCTCTATCCTTAGAGCTGTGGAGTTAACTGTCGACGATCTCCTGAAGTGGCTGCAGGGCCGCATTTTGTCAAAACTGGATTGCGTTGTTTTCCCCAGTGAGCTAGAGTAATTCCGCTCTCGCGATTCTCCCTTCCTTACTCTTTCCCCACCCATATTTCAGGCGCATGCTGCATTGTGTGTGCAAAATGATGGTGTCCGCCGTAAGATCATACAAGATATGGTGTTTTATTCCTTGACCCCGCTGGGATTTCGCCGTTACAGTAGCTCTAATTTGTGCCCTGCCCTATCCAGCCCGGGCCGGCAATCGAGGAGAGCGAACGGCGGAGGAACCCTGTTGGTAAACCGGGCGATTCAGCACTTGGTCTTCACACATCTGTACGGGAGCTTCCGGCGAAAAGCAGATTCCTCTCTTCGTTCGGAATGACAAGTCTTAAGGAACGGAATGACAAGATTTAAGGAACACTCGTGAACGACGATTTTTTGGACGGCCGTTTAGATTAAGGAGTTTCCGTTGCTCAAACTGAAGAAGCTGCAGATTCTCGGGTTCAAGTCGTTCTCGGACCGCACCGAACTGAAGTTTCATGGAGACGGCATTGCGGCCATCATCGGGCCGAACGGGTGCGGAAAGTCGAATATTGCGGATGCCATCTCCTGGGTGCTGGGCGAGCAGTCGGCCAAGACGCTGCGTGGGTCGCGGATGGAGGATGTGATCTTTGCCGGCACGCGCGACCGCAAGCCAAACGGGATGGCGGAGGTGTCGCTGACCCTGATTAATCCTGAGGAGTATGACGGGGTTGACGCGAATGAGCCGACAGAAGTGGATATTCGGGACGACATGCCCGACGACTGGGATGAGGCGGAAGTTCGCGCCCGGGCAGCGGAGGAGACGGAACGTCTGAGCGAGGAGCTGCAGCCGGGAGTGGTGGAACCGGGTG
>DAIMDJ010000039.1:8378-12180 GCA_036725905.1 Terriglobales bacterium | reverse complement strand
GCCAGATTCAGCCAGGCATTCGCATCGCCGTGGCTGACTTCGATCGCCGCACGATATTCCCGCTCAGCATTAGTAAAGTCTTTTTTCTTTTCCGCAATCCGCGCGTTCACCCAGTGGGCCTTAGCGGGATCAAGCCTCGCCAGGGTGGCGGCTTGTGCCCGGGCTTTATCCTGACCACCACCAACGATGCCGGGGGCCTCAAGGTAGAACTCCGCTAAATCAGTGCGTGCATCCACACTGCTGGGACTTAGCTGCACAGCCATCTCGAACTGATTGCGTACCTTCTTGGCCAGTCCTGCCGCGGTGAAGAAACTGGACGCGTCGGCCTTCTCTCCGTAAATACGCCCTAACCACAGGTGGTAAAGACTGTTGTTTGGGTCGAGAAACACTGCTTTTTCGCATGCCGCAATTCCGCGATCCCACTGACTCAACGAAAAGTAGGCACGGCATAGCAGGTTGTATGCTGCCGCGTCGTTTGGGCTGGCGCTGATCTCCTGCTGCAAAGTGCTGATCGCATCATCAACTCGACCTGCGGCCAGGAGAGCGGGGGCCGCATCGGCTGCGAAACCAAACGCTGCGAAACCAAACGAGGAGACTAGAACCAAAATCAGAGCTGTATGTAAGAACCGCATTCTTAATGAACCACCTTCACTGCTAAGCCATCGTGCAACGGCTTGGAATTGATTGAAGCAAGCGCAACCAGAGAATTCGCCGGGATGCCCCCAGTGATTTCGACCTGCGTGAGATTTGAAATTGAAGTCTGCACATCCCGGCGGTGCAATTCGTTGTTGACTACCTGAAGCACGTAGACCTTGCTGTCCTCCTGGCGAACCGCCTCACGCGGGACGGTAAGCACGTCGTGATGTTCGGCTGTGACAATCGTCACCCCGACGTTAATGTTGGGCAGCAGCTTGAAATCCTTGTTATCGACCACGCAGGTCGTTTCTCCCACATTCCGTGTGCCACGCAGCTTTACGCTTGCCGGCACCGTGTTCAGCGCGCCAGTCCAGATTCGGCCGGGCACCGCATCCCAGGTAATCTCAATCTTCTGCCCCGGAGCGAGGCGGCCCACGTCGGGCTCATCCACGAACGAGCGAACCAGCACTTTAGATAGATCGGCTTCCTGCAAAATTAGATCACCCGGATTAACGTAACCCCCCTGGCGCGCGGGAAGGGAATACACGATTCCATCAAACGGCGCCCGAACGTTCAACTTGCTGAGAATGTCCTCGGCGGCAGCATAAGCGCTCTGCGCTTCATTCTCCTGCGCCTGCACGCGTGCGACCTCCGGCTTGGAGTAGCGGTCTTTTTGCTTTTGCTGCAGAAATTTAAGATCCGCTTCCGCCCCAGCCAACTGGTTCTCCGCCGCCTTTACTTCACCTGGAGACGCTGCGCCCTGTTGCTGCAACCGCCGCAATGCCTCAACATTGCGCTGCGCCGCGTCGCGCTGGGTTTGGGTCTTCGCGAGTTGAGCCTCGAGCGTCAGAACCTCCTCGCGATTTCCACCGCTCTGAATGGCGCTGACATCGGCCTCCGACGACCGTATCTGTGCGAGCGCTTTGGCTGCCTGGCTGCGCGCATCGGCGTCATCGAGTTGCACCATAAGCTGACCCTGATTCACGTGGTCGCCTTCCCTCACCAGCAGTTTCTTAACCGTAGTTCCTACCGGGGCATGCGCTTCGAAACTTTGCAGCGGCTCAACTTTTCCGTTGGTGGAAACAATGCTGCGAATCGTGCCCGGCTGCACTGTGGCCGAGCGGATTGGGACGGCGTCATCGTGCGACATAAACGACGCCAGCAACACCACGGCGCCAACAATGCCCACCGCCCAGAGCAGCCAGCGATGGCGAACAAAAAAGCCGCTGCGATTGTTTCCGTTAGCTGCCATGGTTAGCTAAACGCAATAATGTATCATCTGCGATGAAGGAATCCTTAATCGTTAGATGCCTGAGTATCCTCGCGGAACCCTAAATCTTGTAATGTTTTCCGAGGTTCCCCTCTCGATAAAATGAGGCAGATGCCCAAGCCGCCACATTACACGCCAGAACACGCACAGGCAGGCCTTGATGCGAAGTTTCCAGAAATCGAGACCTGGCCAAACCAGTTTCCGGGATATGAAATAGTTGTTGACGATCCGGAGTTCACCTCGGTCTGCCCGAAAACCGGGCTGCCGGATTTTGGCGCGCTCACTATCCGCTACATGCCGCACAAGCGCTGCCTGGAGTTGAAGTCCCTGAAAGAATATTTGCACGCATATCGAAATCTAGGAATTTTTCAGGAAAACATTGTGAACCGCGTGCTTGAGGATGTGGTGCGCTGGGCGCGTCCAGTGTGGGCTGAAGTCAAAGGTGATTTTCGACCTAGGGGAGGGATTTCGACAGTGGTGACTGCACGCTGGCCAAGGCCTTCATCGAGAAAGCAGAATAGAAACCTTTAACCGCAGAGAGCGCTGAGAAAACTAGCAGAGCACGCAAAGTTCTTCGGCCTTTGCGGATATTCCTTGCGAGCTTTGCGGTTAAGACCTTTACCCGTGTTATATTCCCTGCCCAAGTGCCCCAAAACAAACTCTATCCTCGCACTGCGCTGATCCTGCTCACAGCGCTCAATCTGCTGAACTATGTTGACCGTTCGGTCCTGTTTGCCGTACAGCCCATGGTGCAGGATGAATTCCGTCTCTCCAACGCGCAAGTCGGATATCTGACCAGCGCCTTCCTGATTTTCTACATGATTGCCGCGCCGGTTGCCGGCCCGCTTGCCGACCGCTATTCGCGCAAGCTGATTATTGCGTTGGGTGGGATCTTCTGGAGCGCGCTCACTCTCCTGACCGCGGTCACGCACAACTACACTGAACTCCTAATCCGCCACACGCTTGTAGGTGTAGGCGAAGCGACGTTCGTCACCATCGCACCCACGTTTGTCGCCGATCTGTTTCCAGAGGAAAAACGAGGCCGCATCTTGGGCGTGTTCTACCTGGCCATCCCCGTGGGCACTGCCGCGGGATACATCCTTGGCGGCAAACTTAGCCTGCATCACGGCTGGCGCTTTCCTTTTTATGTTGCGGCGATTCCCGGCTTTCTGCTGGCACTATCGGTATTGTTCTTGTCTGAACCGGAGCGCGGGCGCTTCGATTCACTTAAAGAGACCGCCGAGCGCAGCACAATCTTGGGACTCGCTCGCAACCCGGCGTTTTGGACGGTCACACTTGGCATGGCTGCGATGACCTTCGCCCTTGGCGGCATCCAGGTATGGATGCCAACATTTCTCTCTCGCGTGCGTGGGTATTCTTTGAAATCGGCAAATGAAATTTTCGGCACGATCGTTGTCGTGGATGGCCTTATTGCCTCGCTTGCCGGAGGATGGCTGGGCGATCGCCTGCTGCCGCGCATCCGCAGCTCGTATTACTTTGTGTCGGCGGTCAGCATGGCCTTGGGTGTACCGGTCATGATCGTCGCTCTGTTTTCCGGTGGACATGCCATGATTGCAGGCATTTGGGCGGCGGCATTCCTCCTGCTCTTGAATACGGCACCTCTCAATGCCGCCCTAATCAATTCCGTCGGAGCTCACATTCGCGCCACGGCGATCGCTGTAAACATCTTTATCTTTCATCTTCTCGGCGACGTGCCTTCGCCATCGTTGATGGGCTACATCGCGGATCGCCATTCTCTCCAGACTGCGTTCATTCTTCCCGTGATCGCGATGGCAATTTCTTCTGCGATACTGTTCTACGGTATGCGATTCGCTCCTCCCGTCCGCAGTCAGGCACCGCTCTCCGTGGAGTCTGCCGCAGAATGATCTATTTCCA
>DAIMDJ010000039.1:1630-8278 GCA_036725905.1 Terriglobales bacterium | reverse complement strand
CCCAGCAGGCCACTGGCGACTGGCTGCTCTTCACCGATGCCGACGTGCAGTTCAAGCCCGACTCGGTGCGCCGGGCGATAGCCTACGCTGAGGCCGAGCCCGCCGATCACGTTGTGCTATTCCCCCGAATGATTATGAAGCAGCCCGGCGAAAAAATGATGACTGCCTTCTTCCAAACTCTTTTTGTTTTTGGACATCGTCCCTGGAAAGTCGCCGATCCGCGCACACGAGACCACATGGGCGTCGGCGCGTTCAACTTGATTCGCCGCTGTGTGTACGAGGCCATTGGAACTTACCAAGCTCTCCGCATGGAGATTTTGGATGACATGAAACTGGGCAAAGTAGTGAAGAACGCGGGTTACGCGCAGCGCAACGTCTTTGGCGCAGACCTGATCTCGATCCGCTGGGCCAAAGGCGCGATGGGAATAGTCAATAACCTGACGAAGAATTTCTACGCCGTTATGTCATTCCAGTGGCCGCGAGCGCTGGCCTCATGCGTAGGCTTGGCATTTCTTAATCTGTTGCCTTTCTTTGGCGCACTTCTTGCGCATGGCTGGGCACGGCTGCCCTACGCAATCGCGCTTGCCTCGATGTTCTCCATCTATGCCGGAATGTCGAAGCAGTCAGATGTGCCGCCGTATTATTTCGTCCTGCATCCGGTGAGCACGACATTGTTTGTATACACAATGCTGCGCTCGATGATCATCACGCTGGGCCGCGGCGGCGTGGAATGGCGTGGGAGATTCTACCCTCTGGAAGAGCTAAAGCGAGGCCTGGTCTAGCGGGCCGGCCACCTGCTCACACCTTTATCATTTTGTCATTCCGAGCCGTTCGTCGGCGCGCTTGCGTGCCGAGAGCATGCGAGGAATCTGCTTTTAACACTTCCGCATCGTCAATCTTCCTCATCCTCCGGCACTTCAAGGGGCACTTTCGCCGGCTGCCGCTTTTTTCGCGACTTGTGCCGAGCTTTCGGATGGCTGAACTTCCCCGCGCTGAAGTGTCCTTGCTTCTCGACGTCGAAATTCTTAGGAAGGGGAGGAATGCTCGCTCCTTCTCCTCCGAGCTGTCTCGCCTCCTGCAAAACAATCTCTGCTCGGCCGTCGTATTCCTTCACCGGGCCGTGTATTTCGACCACTCGGCCTTGCAGTTGCCGCACATCGCCAACGCTTTTCAAATCACTGGGAAAAATTACGGCCGTGAAGGGGCACAGCCGGTAGTCTTCACAGAAATCGATGTAGTGCACTCCTCTCATACCCTGCTCGATACGCACAACTCTGCCGGTTATGCAGCGTGTCTCACCCACGTGTTGCCGGGCCTGATCAAAGGGGATGCACTCGGAAAAAATCAAAGGAGGAGAAAGCAGGGCGACGAACACAAGCGTGGAGACTCGGCGCACTTGGGTCCTCCAAATCTAGCAACTGGAGTAGCATCTTTTCACAAGCCAGATTTTAGGACAAAGCGCATCCAACAGATCCAGGAAACGATAAAACTTCCCGCAAGATTTCCCAAAATAGAAAAGGAGCAGCGGGCCGGCTTACACTCCGGCCCGTCGCCACAAAGAAGGGAATTACGCGAACGATTTCACGGCGGCTGCTTCTTCGTCTTTCACATCAAAGACGGTATACAGCTTCGTGATCTGCAGCAGGTCGTGAACTTTTTTGGTCAGATTGAGCAGCTTCAGTTCGCCGCCCTGGTTGCGCACCGTGGTAAAGGCGCTGACCAGTTCGCCGATTCCCGAGCTGTCAATGTAATTCACATCACCAAGGTTGAGGAGAATCCTCTTCTGGCCCTTGGAAAGCAGCTCGCGCACGGTATCTTTTAGCATTACGCTGCCTTCGCCGAGCGTGATTCGGCCGCTGCAATCCACAATTGTTACCCCATCCACCTGACGAGTACTGACCTTCATGCTCACTGGGAAGCCTCCTTGCCGCCCTCGGATGGCCCGTGGACGTGCTTGATGAGTTTGATTTCGGTGCCCGTTTGCGACGGATGAATCTGCACCTCGTCCATGAACGAGCGGATCAAAAAAATTCCTCGACCGGAAGTCTTAAGCAAATTTTCCGGCGCCAAGGGGTCGGGGATCTTGCTCATGTCCAGCCCCTTACCCTGGTCACGAATCGTGATTACCAGATCGACGGCTGTTCTCTCCAGTACCAAACTGACTTTTTTGCCGGGATCGTAAGCATTGCCATGAAGCACCGCGTTCACCGCCGCTTCACGCACCGCCATGGAGATCCTCATGACCTCGTCTTCATCAAAGCCGGCTTCCGTGGCCACTTTTCCGGCTGCCTGCTCCGCGCTATCGACGGTCTCCAGCGTCGAATCCAGCGTATAGGAGACCCGGTGTTCGGTCATGGCAAAAGGTTTTTTAATAGGCGCAACCCGGGAAATCCGCCGCTACGCTCCTTCCGACTATGCCATACCAACAAAATCGGGGAACGCCGCGAATGCGGTAGTTTGAACTTCCCCTGTGGAAATGTCAACGCGGGGCTGAAAAATGGCTGTCACGATACTGAGGACTTGGACTGAGCGCTGGGAATTGCTCTTGGCGACCTGCCGTGCCGCCCACTAATTACCTGAGCCATCTTCCAGAGCCAAGCGGCCGGCAAACCCGGTCAAAACTTATCTGGATTCTGTCCTGGCTCTTGAGTATTCTCGCAATATGTCCACGCTCGCGCTCACAGAATTGCTCGGCGCTCCGGTCTTTGATACCGCCGGAACCCGGTGCGGGCGTGTACGCGAACTGGCCATGATTCCGCAGGAGGATCGCGCGCGAGTCGCCATGCTGATCGTCCGCACAAAATCCGGCGATCGCATGCTCCCGTCGAGTTCGATTACGTCGATCGAAGCCAGTGTACGCAGTGACGTCTCTTGCAGTCAGTGGGCAACGAGCGATGGATCGGAAGGCTGGCTGCTGCTCGGACGCGACCTGCTCGACCAGCAGGTGATCGATGTCTTCGGCCGCAAGGTGGTGCGGGTCAATGATGTCGATCTGCACCAGGAACTTGTGCAGAACCGGCCTGTATTGAAAGTCGGCTCGGTGGATGTCGGCCCGCGAGGAGCAATTCGCCGGCTCTTGAAGGGAGTAGTGCCGGCAGTCGCCTTGAATGCGCTGTTGAAGAAGATCCCCCCGCGCGAGATTCCCTGGGATTTCGTCGATCTCATCGAAACCGATCCTGCCCGGCGCGTGAAGCTCAAGATTTCTCACGAGCGTCTGGCGAAACTCCACCCTGCTGACATCGCCGACATTGTTGAGGAACTTGCCCCAGACGAGCGCGAAGCGGTCTTCGAGACGCTGGACGAACAGGTCGCCGCGGAAGCCCTGGAAGAAGTTCACCCTAAAGTACAGAAGGCGATCGTAGAGTCGCTCGATTCCGAGCGCGCCGCCGATATCGTGGAGGAGATGGAGCCCGATGCCGCTGCCGATCTCCTGGCGGATCTGCCTGAGGAGCGGACTTCAGAAATTCTGCTCGAAATGGAGCCACAAGAGCGCAAGGAGATGGTTGAGCTCCTTGAGTTCAAGGAGAATACCGCTGCCGGTCGGATGACGACCGAGTACCTGGCGCTTAGGCCAGACAACACCGCAGCCGACGCCGTGGAAGCGCTGCGGAATTTCGGGGGCGGTGTAGAAACTGTAAGTACGATCTACATCGTGGATTCTCTGGGTACGCTAATCGGCGCCGTGCCGCTGGCAAGACTGGTGCTGTCTGAACCCAATACGCCCCTGCTGGCTCTGACTCAGGAGCCTCTCATCTCCACTCGCGCGGGCGCCAGCGAACGTGAAGTGGCCGAACTGTTCGACAAATACAACCTGGTGACATTGCCGGTTGTGGATGAAAATAAGAAGTTGACGGGCGTCATTACCTCGGATGACGTTATCAGCCTGCTGCGCGCGAAACTGTAGCTCCCCTTTGTTCGATATTGTATTCGGATGCACCGATTCTCGTTTCTACCTGTTCAGATTCCATAACTGCATTTATTCTGGTCGGTCGCTTCAGCCTCCCGTGCTCTAACCGTGCGAATGAAAGTCCTAAGACGTTGGAAAACCCGGATCCTGATATTTTTCGCTGTCGTTGGGCCGGGTTTTATTACCGCGAACGTCGACAATGACGCTGGCGGCATCTGGACCTATTCCTCCGCCGGTGCACAATTCGGCCACGCCCTGCTATGGTCGCTCATTCCGATCACTATCGCATTGATTGTTGTCCAGGAAATCTGCGCCCGCATGGGTGCGGTCACAGGAAAAGGGCTTAGCGACCTGATTCGTGAAGAATTTGGTCTGCGTATCACCTTTTTCATGATGCTGGGCATCCTGATAGTGAACTTCGGCAACATTTTTGCAGAATTCGCAGGTATTGCAGGCAGTCTAGAGCTGTTTGGCCTCTCCAAGAACATCACGGTCCCGCTTTGTGCCGTTATTGTGTGGCTTATTGTGGTGAAGGGACAGTACAAGTCTGTGGAGAAGGTTTTTCTTGCGGCTTCGTTTTTTTATTTCACCTACATTTTTGCTGGCATTCTGGCCAAACCAGCGTGGAAGGATGCATTGATTGCCACCGTCGTGCCCCCTCCCAAGCACCAGCTATTACAAAGGGATTACTTGTTCATGTTCATTGCCACCGTAGGCACAACCATCGCGCCCTGGATGCAGTTTTATCTGCAATCTTCGATTGTTGAAAAAGGAGTGACACGGCGCCAGTACAAGACTTCACGCCTGGATGTCATCACCGGCTGCATATTCACCGACATCGTGGCTTGGTTCATCATCGTGGCTTGCGCAGCCACTCTGTATGTGCACGGCTACCACAAAATTGCCGACGCTAAAGATGCCGCCCAAGCGCTCCACCCACTAGCGGGCGATTATGCATATATTCTGTTCGCCATGGGCTTGTTTAATGCCTCGTTGTTCGCGGCCTCCATCCTGCCGCTCTCGACTGCATACACCGTATGCGAAGGCCTGGGTTTCGAATCCGGAGTAGGGAAGCGGTTCAGCGAAGCCCCGGTTTTTTACTGGCTATACACCATTTTGATCGCCGCTGGTGCCGGCGTAATTTTGATCCCCAATCTTCCTTTAGTGCGGATTTCCATCCTGTCGCAGGTGGTGAATGGAATTGCGATCCCAGTGGTGCTGGTTTTCATGCTGCTGCTGGTGAACAAGAAGGAACTAATGGGAGAGTACGTGAACTCAAGACTTTACAATGTGATCGCCTGGTCCACGACGGTAATCATGACAATTCTGAGCATTGCCTGGCTGTGGACGTTGCGGGCTGGTAGATAATCTCGAGTTGAGCTCACAGCGATTCCTTGTGTGGCTGGCTGGTTGCAGATCGTGCAAGTAGCCTCTGAGCATCAGATAACTCTTTTTTCCCACGATCACTCTAAATATAATGAATGGCGGAACCGCGATGGTTCGGGTCATGCATTATTCCAGGCTTTCCTTCGCGTTAGTTGTTCTCCTCGGTATCAGGGCAGTTGTGGCTGCTCAAACCACATCAACAAACGTCACCTCGGCGGCTTATCCGGTGAAGACTTATCATGACGGCGGCATCCGCGATCTCGATGCGATCGGTAGCCGCAAAGTAGGTTGCGGACGCGGGCTGGGCAACTGGTACAGCATCGAACGCCAGATCGCGATGGGCAGAGACTATGCCCAACAAGTTGAAACCACGAGCAAGCTCGTCACAGATCCTGTCGTCACCGAGTACATCAACCGGCTTGGACAGAATCTGGTGAGGAACTCCGATTCCCAGGTGCCATTCACCATCAAAGTTGTCGATGCCGAGGACATCAATGCTTTTGCTCTGCCCGGTGGCTTCTTCTTCGTCGATTCAGGTCTGATCCTGGCAGCCGATAACGAAGCTGAGCTTGCCGGAGTGATGTCGCATGAGATCGCTCACGTAGCCGCTTGTCACGCAGCCCGTCAAAATACCCGCGGTCAGCTTATGAACTTTGCGTCCATCCCGCTGATTTTTGTTGGCGGCGGAATCGGCTACGCGGCGCAAAACATTGCTGGCCTGGCGCTCCCGCTCGGATTTCTGAAATTCGCCCGCGGCTTCGAGAGCGAGGCCGATTATCTCGGCCTCGAATACATGTACAAAGCCGGATACGATCCCCAGGCCTTCACTGCGTTTTTTGAAAAAGTAAAGACCTTGGAAAAAGAACGGCCGGGAATTTTAGCTAAGGCATTCCAAACCCATCCGCAGACGCCAGACCGGATTCAAAAATCGCAACGGGAGATCAACACGCTCCTGCCTCCGCGCGAAGAGTACAAGGTAGATAGTTCCGAGTTCGAGGAAGTGAAGGCCCGCCTCGCCCAAATCGAAAACCGTCACAAAATCAATAATGGAACTGATAGTGGCCGCCCCACGCTTCGCCGTCGTGGAGGTTCCAAACCAGACGAGGGTAATGGAAAATCCGGGGATGATGACAACGACCGTCCCACTCTGAAGAGGCGGAGCAACAATCCTTCCTGAGTAGGGACAACAGCCTAGACAATCTTTCCCTTGGCAAGATCCTTCACCAGCCCAAGGTCTGCTTCAAGAAAATCATACGACGGCAACTCTGAGCGCTTGGCCCATCGGACATCGCGAAAAATCCTGTTCTCTAATTTGCCTTTGAAATCCTGTACCACATAAAAGCGCAACTCGACTG
>DAIMDJ010000039.1:0-1530 GCA_036725905.1 Terriglobales bacterium | reverse complement strand
GCAGCAGGGAAGTGGCTGTCAATATCGAGTTCGCCCACGACCCTGCCGCGGACAAAAATAGGCACCACAATTTCCGATTTCGTTTCGGTAGAACATGCCAGATAGCGGGGATCGAGCTTCACATCATCGACCACCACTGTCTTGCCCGTCGACGCGGCAGCGCCGCAGATTCCCATATTCAGCGGGATGCGCGTATGCACCGTCATCGCGCCCTGAAAGGGCCCCAGCACCAACATGGGTGCCTGCGAACTGGAAGATCTGTCCAGCATGTAAAAGCCAACCCAGTTATATTTCAGCATGCGATCGTGAAGCAGTTTCACGATCTCCCACATATAGTCTTCGACCGATCCTGCGGCCTGAGTAAGTCTATCCAGTTCATTCATTATTTCTTCGAGCTTGGATCCCGTGGGCATAGGTTCTTATAACGGCTGAGCTTCTCTTGAGGATTTGGCACATGCGGCAATACATCTTAGACCGTCTGGTTGTGGAAAAAGTTCGGGATGAAGGGCTGCCGCGAGCGCCTTAAGCCCATAAATCAACGTGGGAGCTGGGGTGTTCAAGAATTCATCGCGAATGCAGTACACGCGGCCGGTTTGGGCGGCACGCATTTTATTCCATCCCCTGTCGCGAATAATTTTCTCTAGCGGAACGCGTTCGCCCGCGCCACACCACGCGACCACTACCACATCTGGATCTTCGCACAAGACGGCCTGCGCTGAACGTTGCGCCCCAGATTCGCCCAGGAACTCGCCACCGGCGGCCTCCACTAATTCTGCGACCCACCTCTGCGAAGTGATGAGCGGCTTGCCCCACTCCTCGCAGTAGACTCGCGGACGCGCAACGCCATTTGTCTCGGCGCGCACCGCTATTATTTCTTGCTGCATCTCAGCGATAACGCGGTCGCCGCGCTCTGGAACACCCATGATTCCGGCAATACAAGCAATATCGGTGTAGATATCTTCCAGAGTCTTTGGCGAAAATCCGAGAAAGCGCGCACCAGATTTCAAGATTTCGATTACCGCCTTCTCCTGATAAGGGACCGAGGCTATCACCAGATCGGGCCGAGCGCGCAGAATCTGCTCACTTTGAGCGGTCCAGGAATCAGCCACGATGATGCGGCCGTTCGGCTTGTGTAGGGACGGGGCTTTGCCCCGTCTGGGCGGGTCGAAGAGCCGCCCCCACGCAAGCACATCAGTGCAGTACTTTGTGCAAGCCACCACGCGGTCCAGCTTTCCGATAGCGGCCAGGATCACCGTCGCGCTAGGCTGCAGGCTTACAACTCGTTGCGGGCTGTAATCCGCGGACACAAATTTATCTTACAAGCACTGAATGCGGAGCGACAGCCGCCCCTTCGCTCAGCTCAGGGCGGGCTCTCGGCTGTCCATATCAGCCCGAACCCGCGTTGTGACGATACAGTTACAATCTTCAGATGTATTCTCCCCAGCTTCTCGATCATTTTCAAAACCCGCGCAATGCTGGTGAGATCACCGATCCCGACGCATCCGTCCAGCTCGAAAATCCTGCCTGCGG
>DAIMDJ010000038.1:6656-12183 GCA_036725905.1 Terriglobales bacterium | reverse complement strand
AGTGCGACCTTGCCAAGGTCGAAGTCGCGGGTTCAAATCCCGTCTCCCGCTCCAGAATTCAGGGCCAAGCCCCGCTCCGGCGAGGGCTTTTCCATCTGATGGACTGTTTCCGCTCGTTAGGCTAAATTTAGGAAGCTACAAGGCGCGGTACCCAAGTGGTAAGGGAGAGGTCTGCAAAACCTTTATACGTCGGTTCGATTCCGACCCGCGCCTCCAATCTCTTCTTGCAGTTGCATGAATCTACTGTGCTCGCCATTGTCCAAGCGTTGCGTTTTCGTTCCGCCTCGATGGGCGAAAGTAGGGCGGCAAATTGCGTAAATGCCCGGTAGTGGTGCATAAACCACTATCAAAGCCAGAAGGAGAATAGCTGTGACCGGTTCGGTCTAAGGGGGCCTAAACCAGGCCAAACTGCTTTCAGGCCCACCGGGGGAGATCACCGCACCAGCAGCACGGCAATAATGCATAACCCGCCCGCCAGTGCCCACTTAATTGGACTGCCAAGTGTGATTCTCTGCCAACGACTGGGTTCGGGGCGCTGTTCAAACAGTTTTCGGAACTTTTGAGCATTTTTTCTTACTCTCCCGTACGAATCGGGATTCTGGCAATTTATGGGTTGTGCACGCAAGTGGACGCCGTAGCAAAACCTGGGGGAAAACAGCCCCGCGCGTGCCGTAAATCAGGCAGGCCGAGAGGCCGACGGGAAGGTCCGGCCCTGGCTCAGTATCGAGGGCTTCTTGCGCGCTTTGCGTCGGCATTAGAGTTTCCCGACTGCTCACTTTCATACAGACTGGCCTGTGTTTCACGCACACTTGGCTTTTTCAGTTTCCCACCTAGGTCCGCGGCCTCTGGGTCGTAGCGTTTCAGCACTTGCTCGATGTGCCGGATCGCGCGGTGCAGTTGGCGAATCAAATCTTCATCGGGAGTGGTGAGCAAATCCGCAAGAAGTCGGCGAATCTGCACCCGAATCTCAGCATATTTCTCGCCACGGGTCCGTATCTCGAGCAGATACTTCCGATATATCACATAGCCGACGGCGACGCTGACCCCCATGAACAGAGCACGGAACACTTGCAGCAGCCAATGCGGAGCACTGCGGAGATTCGTTATTAGGAAATCCACATCCAAGCTCAGGAACCAAGCGCATGCTCCCCAGAGCGCGGCTGCGGCTAGAACCTTGTTTCTTCTTCCTACCATTTCATTGGCCTGCTTTCTCCAGAATCAGGTTCGAAGCGGTACAGATTCGCGCTGGCGGCCAGGTTTTCTTGCCTTTCAGTTTCGACTGAACACGTTAATCCCTATCGGTTGTGGAAAAATTGTGGATTCCAAAAAAATGCAGCCTGCACTATGCCTTAGGCGCATGCCCCACGTTGGAGGAATGTTCATCTACTCTGGAATTTCCTTGAAGGTAAGTAGATGCTCTCCTACTCTGTCTCACAGACGAAGTGGCGCATAACAACGGAGGCGGAGAACTCGGCCAGAGGCTCCGCCTTCGTTTTGGCTATGGAAATTGTCGCATGTGAGTAGCGCGATTCGATAGGTCCGAGTTAGCGTCCATGAGACAAGGCAGGGACGGGGAAGGGGAGGGCAGTGGCAATAGCGCACGGCCACAGAACCTTGAGCCGTCCCACACCGTCGTGATTGTGCGGCGGCTACTTACCTTTGTCAAAGGAACTCGCGCAAAACTTTTTCGACGATGCGCGTTATCCCCCACGAATCGAAAGGTCTTTTTCCAATTCCAGTGCGGCCCTGTAGTGCGAGAGCGCAAGATTTACAGCTCGAATTTCGGACTCGATTTGATTGCGCTCGGCCAAAGCCCTGCGGTTCTCCATAACCTGCATGTTGAGCAGTTCTAGTCGTTCTTCCAACTTACGGATGTGTTCTCCCACGGGGGTCTGCATGGCTGAATAGCCTTAAACGTGCCTAGCTGCTTGAACAATTCATAGATGCGCTGTTTCCTTTGCTTCGTATTCGCGCTTTTCTTCGTCTGTCAGAGTCACACAGGTAGACAATTCTAGAACCTCAAACTGTTTGTCCAATAGGCTTAGGAGTTCGGCACGGAGTTCCTCGGAGTCCGAGTTGGGCATGACGCACCCCCGTGAGCGAAGTTGCATTAAGGACTGTAAGCGGTGCATGTTGGAAGTGGCGAACGGCAAACTAATGCCTCGATTTGCTCTGTCTCTTCACTACGTGAGCGGTACGCTGAATACGGCTCTTAATGGTCTTTTGCTCGTCACGCGCCAAATTGGTCAGTTCTGCAATATCTTCTTCGGTTGCGCCGTGATGATGCAACGCACAATCGGCGAATTTCAACCATCTCGCCCGGTTATCTGATCGCGGCCCGAGCGTGCTGGCCTCGTCTCTTGCCGGGTTCTTGCCGAGGTCTGGATGGATGTCGATGCTTAAGCGGGGACGTTGCATGACCGATTCGCAGTTGGGTATTCCCAACTACGATGCGCTATCCCCTGCGGAAGTTCGATACCGTACATCTCGTATTACCGTTGTCTAACAGTCAGAGTCTCTCTATTTCCTGGAAAAGCTCGCCCAAAAGCCGCGCGTAGATTTTGCCTACCGCGCCTTCCAGCTCGATCTACTAGGAGTTCCTAAGAGCTTCGATTTCAGCCGTTGGAACTCTGGAAATGCACCGTCTCGCATAGGCGTTTGGTCGTGAGTTTGCTGGCTTAATCGGTGTACGTCAGCTCCTCGCCAGAAGTGGAGGCACCATGACGGACATCCAGCAAAGCCCTCAACTGCTCAGGTTGTGCGAACTCGCCTCGAAAGAACACGATCCGCAAAAGCTGGTGCGACTTATTCTAAAGATCAATCAAAAATTAGACGAACTGATGGGCGAGTCTGAGCTTTCTCTTCCCGAAGCTGCGGATTGATCCCGACCCACGATCCCCTTGTCAATGTTCGTTGACAGGAAGCTCAAGTTCGGAGTAGTCCCCTCCGCACAGAGAGGCCGTAACCCTGCTATGGATTTCACCTGCCTCTCCGGATCCTTCACTTCCCTTACGCACGCATAACGCCTCAACCGCATCCAAGAAACAGCATGACGCTGCCAGAGATAAAAGGCGCTCTGTGGCGGGCGTACACTGACATCTCGCGCAACCACAGTCTGCAGATGGCTGCGGCGCTCTCCTATTACTTTGTCTTATCTCTCTTCCCGGCTCTCATTTTTCTTTCGGCGATCGTGGCCTACTTGCCGGTTCCGGATTTGTTCAACCAGAGCCTGCTTTTGATGTCGCATTTCTTGCCAGCCGACGCGATGGGCCTGGTTCGCAGGGTGCTGGCAGACGTAATCACACCGAATAAAGGAACATTTCTTTCGCTGGGAATTCTGGGAACACTGTGGGCCGCTTCCGGTGGTTTCGCCGCCACCATTGAAGCGTTGAATATTGCCTACGAGGTACAGGACGATCGCCCGTTCTGGAAGACACGGCCGTTGGCGATCGGGTTGGCTTTCGTTACCGGATCGTTACTTCTGACTGCGTTATCGGTAATGGTTGTGGGACCCCGGTTCGGAGAATGGCTGGCGGCGCGAGTTCACCTGTCTGCGTTGTTCGTCTTTCTTTGGCCCTATCTTCACTGGGCGATCGCGATCGGATTCGCGGTCTTGGCGGTCGAGGCCTTGTACTTCCTGGCCCCAAACGTAAAGCAGCGCTTTTTGGCGACGCTGCCGGGCGCAATTCTTGCCGTCGGCTGCTGGATTGGACTGTCTTATCTGCTCGGCGTATATTTTCGCCACTTCGCTAACTTCAATAAAACCTACGGGACGCTAGGGGCGGCCGTTGCGTTAATGGTGTGGTTATATTGGACAGGTTTCGCGATGCTGGTGGGAGCCGAATTGAATTCCGAGCTGGCGAAAATAACCAAGAAAGGCAAGCTGCAAGAGAAACAGCAAGCGTCCTCCATCACAAGGATTGATTTAGCCGCCTAATTTAGTTGTGGTGCAGTTTGTAAGGAAGCGAGCCAAACGCGCGATTATTGCGTCGCAAGAAGCGCGACGCTTTGCGCGGCTCGCCCAGATTCTTCGCTGCGCAAAGAACGCTTGCTCAGAATGACAATCGAACTGCACCATATTCGTGAAATCTTCCCCACCTGAAGGCAAGCTGAATGCAAAGCTGAGGCGGCTCAAGCGGACATCCTGAGCGTTTGCAGGCGGCATCGTATGTCGGCAGAGCATTGTGTGTGCGAGTCTTAAAGGATCAGAAAAGCGGAAGGAATTGGATATGAGAGAGCGCACTTTTGGGGCACGAATGCTGGCGCTGATGTTGGCAGTTTTGATGGCGACTCCCGGAGCATTTGCGGTCGCGGGAGCACCGCAGTTGCCGGATCCGGGGACGGTGCCGGTCAGCAAGCAGCAGCAGGAACAGCTCGGGTTGAAAGCAATGTCTGAGGTGTACCAGCAGATGCCGGTACTGCCAGATTCGAATCCGGTGACGCAATACGTGCAGCAGTTGGGGAGACGGCTGGTGCAGGTGATCCCACAGCAGAATTCATGGCCCTATCAGTTTCACGTGATCCCGCAAAAAGACGTGAACGCATTTGCGCTTCCTGGTGGCCCTATCTTCATTAATGTGGGCACGATTCTGGCGGCTGACAATGAGTCGCAACTTGCAGGTGTGATGTCGCACGAAATGTCTCACGTGTACATGCAACACCAAATCAAGGAAATGCAGAAGGCCGGGATGACACAGGGAGTGGCGGGAATTGTGGGCGGCCTCCTGGGTGCGGTGCTGGGCGGCACGGCTGGCACGCTGGCTAATATGGGCGCCCAGTATGCCGGAGGCATCCTGAGCTTGAAATATTCGCGGCAGGAAGAAGCGCAGGCGGATGCGGTGGGCGCCATCATCATGTACAAAGCCGGCTACAATCCGCGATCGCTGGCGGAGTTCTTTCAGAAACTGGAACGGCAAGGCGGGGGCGGTGGGCCGCAGTTCCTGAGCGATCACCCGGATCCGGGTAATCGGGTTGAGGCCGTGGACCGGGAGATTCGCGACTGGCCGCCGGAAAATTACCGGGGCAGCTCGCCGGAATTTGCGAGCGCGAAGCAAGATGCCGGACGGGTGAGGCTGTACACCGCTCAGCAGATTGCAGAGCAGTCAAAGCAAGGAACCTGGGCGCGAGAGAACCGGCAAAATGGGGCGGTGCCGGCGAGCGTGCGGAATATGTCCGGCGGCAACGAGACCGCTCAGCCGGAAATCGCGAACGTCAGCTACCAAGACGTGAGGCCGAGCGGCAATTTCAGGCAGCTCAGACAGGGGCCGATAAGCATCGCATATCCGGACAACTGGGAACCAGTGAGCAGCCAGAATTCGGATGGAATCACCATTGGGCCGCGAGCAGGCGTTTCGTCGGGCGCTGTGGCGTACGGCGTGATCATCGGCGAAGGGCGGGATCAGAACGCGAATTCGCTCGACCAGGCCACGCAGGATTTGATTCAGGGCATGGAGCAGTCGAATCCTGGGCTGCGGCAGCATGACAGCCCGCGGCGGATTCAGGTGAGCGGAATGGAGGGACGATCAGT
>DAIMDJ010000038.1:0-6556 GCA_036725905.1 Terriglobales bacterium | reverse complement strand
GGCGCACAGGCCGATGCGAGAGGGCTGGGATTCCTGGGCTTTTGCCATTGAGAGAATAGAGATCATTTCACAAAAGTGCACTGCAGCGTTAGAATCGTGCCTTTTTCAGCAGTTCGTGAGCGGTGGATTGCGTTCTTGCGCGTCATTCATGACTCGCCACAGCACGGACGAGTCTTGTTCTTTAGTAATCTCCCTGAGCGGCGTGGCTGGTGTCATATTGGGAAACACTAATGAGCGAATCCATATCTGCGGAAGATGGGCGCCGCGCGCCTCGTGTGAAGTTGGCAGGAGTGGTTTTGGCATTAATCCAATTGGAGAATGGCCGGCAAATTCGCAGCCGTCTGCACCAGCTTTCCATCACGGGAGGCTTGTTGTACTTGGACGACCCACTCGACGAGGGCATTAAGGTTGAAGTGATGTTTCACGTGGGCAACTGCACAGTGCGCAGCAAAGCGGCCATGTTGTTTCCTATGTGGGCCACGCAGGGGTGCCTCCAGCCATTTGAGTTCACTGATCTTGCAGAAGATGATCGCCGCACCTTGGAGTCCGATTTGGGGACCTTTCTAGGCCAATCGTCGAGCGCAGCTACTATCGAGGAAAAGAGCCTTGGGGCGGCTGCCGGGCGCCGATAACTGATGAGAGCAGGTTTTTATCGGCTTGCCTGGCCGGCAGCGGATTCAGCCAACTTCTGAAATTCATCGAGCTGCTGCCGGGCGACCGCGGAATCAGGGGCATTTGGGGACAGGCGAAGATATTCGCTAACGTGTGTCACAGCAGACGGGTAGTCCTGCTTTCGCGCAAAAACTAAGCCCAATAGGTACTCCATCTGCGGAACGCGGTGCTCACGGTCGAGGCGCATTCCCCGCATTAAGCTCTTCTCGGCCTGATCAATTCGCCCCAGATTGAAATTTCCTGCCGCATTGTAGAACCAGATTTTCGGGGAGTTCGCGTCGCTGACCTGCAGCACACGATCGGTCGTCTCCACGACGTCTTTCCACTGTTTTTGCTCAATGGCCAGATTAGTGAGTTCAGCGTAAGGATCGATTAGCTTGGAATCTGCTGAAAGGGCGTTCTGAAATGACTCGCGTGCAGCCGTGATCTCCTTCTGTTGAGCCTGCAAACGGCCCAGTTCGAGCCATGCGAGTGCGAACTTCGGATAGCGCTGCAGGGCATTTTTAAATTTCTCCTTAGCCGCTGCCCACCTCCCTTTCGACTCTGCCTGTTTCCCTTTCTCGAACTCTTTTTTTGCCTTGTCTGGAACCGCCATGGCTGTGGCGCTCACAGTAGCTTCCGAGGACCGCGCAATACGATGAACGATAACCGTACCAACATTCGTGACACTCGGACCAGATGTTATGCCGGTGAGAGGGATCGCGTGCGGCGCGAAGCCGTCTAGTTCGAATCTGAGCTCACAGTCTACTCCGAGTTTTTGACCCGCACCTGTTCCCTCCGACGCGAGCGGCAGAGAGACGGAACTCGACTGCTCGTCCCTATTCAGATCAACCTGGAACGAGCCGCTGGCATCCGTGTAGGCCACAGTTCGCACTTGTCCGTTGCACATCCGTTGGACAGCAACGGGCTGCGTAGGCACCGCCCCATCGTCAGCCACAACTTTGCCGGAGATAATAACGGGCGCTGTCCTGGCATTCGTGGACGTGTCCACCGGAAACCGCACAGGATTGGCGAGATCAGGCACTATTTGAGTGAACGCGCTAAGACTGGTCAGTAGGAGCACAACGGAAAAGAGAGAACGAGCCGCCATCTCTTCACCTTTCTGAATGGCGGCAATGAGATGTTTAACATTAGTGTTAGGATGCCGCGCCAGCGCGGGGCTACGGTCATCGCCTGAAGCTTTGTGGAGGAAATCATGTACTAAAAAACGTGGACCTCAGGGACCGCTTCCATTTACTCGGGTGTCCACTCCATGGATTGCCGCAGATACAATTTGATCTCTGAAGCAAACTTCATACTCGAGGACGTAGAGGCGAGCCCAGATCGTGAACCAGAGCCATGCGACTCTTACTGGTATTGATTTTCCTCGTCATCGCAGGATGTGATCGCCGTAAGAATGTTTGTCCAATCGACGGACAACCACCGCAATGGTCAGGACGAAGAAATGGGCAATCCTGCGAGTACTTCCATTACAGTAATATGGAACGAAAACCCATTCTTGGTGGGCCGAATGCGGGAAAGGTCGGGGACAATAATCGGACGCGCCCATATTTGTCGCAACCCGCCCGCTTGTGATTTGACCGTTAGAATGTCCGGCTGTTACGGTTGAGCGGATAAGCTGTCCTTCGGACAAACCAATGGCACACCAGCATTCTCCTCGTTTTTTGCAGATCGTCCTGGATGCCAAGCGGCGGGTTCATGAAGTAAGCATCGATGACGTAAAAGGGCAACTCGATCGGGGTGAGAAGCTCCTACTGATTGATGTTCGCGAAGAGAGCGAATATGCGAAGGACCACCTCCCTGGCGCGATCCATCTGGGCAAGGGAGTTATCGAACGCGACATTGAAGAGCATGTGCCTGACCTGACTACACCCATGGTGCTTTACTGCGGCGGCGGGTACCGTTCGGCTCTAACTGCTGACAATCTGCAAAAGATGGGCTACACCAATGTGCTTTCGATGGACGGTGGTGTCCGCGGCTGGCGGGAAAAGGGCTTGCCGATGTCTAAGGACTGAATTTGGCACGTGCACTAAGTACCTCGGTAACTTGGTTCGCCTCTCTTGCGCACCTCAGCATGGAATTCGCTGCCGAAGATAACAGTTGTGCAGTCTAATGCAGGGAATGAAACGCAACTCTGGACATGACAACTCGGCAGCCGCTGCGACGACGGCTGTGGAAAATTCCACGCATGATAGTCTGCCCCGGATGGACGCAACCCCCTCGGAGTTTTGCGCAGAGCTCTCTAAGACCTTCCGCGTACGTTCGAGTGAAGTAGCGCTGCTCCGGCTGGAGGGCGGCATGCTGAAGTTCCTGTTCCCCGAAGAGCTTAAGACCGCAGGCGCAATTCCGCTTTCCGGTTCATCAGCGATTGCGGCGCACACGGCGATCAGTAAAAAGCTTGAGCTATTTAATAACTTCCCGCGAGTAAAGCATGCCAGTATTTTTGAGACTGTCAAACTCACGCAGCAAAGCGAGCAGCCCGATCCTCTAACAATCCAGAAGCTGATTTCTGGACCGGTGTTGGACGCCCAAGGCAAGGTGCTGGGCGTGCTCCAGGTGTGCCGGAAAGGGTTTGATCTGCTCTCGGCTGGACCAGATTTCAGCCTCAACGATCTCCAGCAACTGGAGCGCGTGACTAAAGCCCTCGCGAAGGCTTCGTTTATGAAAGCTTCTTAATCGCCTTTGCTCTCCCGCCCGTCGCGTCAATCATTGGACAGAGTTCCATCGCTACAACCATCGAAGTAAAATAACGGGGCCGCGGATATCGCCGCGGATATCGACGCATGTCAGCTCAATCTCAGAGAAGCGGATCTGGGTACAAGAGGATCTATGTGACCCTCGCTGGCCTCCCGCTTTCGTTTGAGCTGCATTGGCCGTTTCACAAATCGACTTCCGGCGCGGATTTTTGGGTGCTGCACGCCGACATTCGCCTGGAGAACTCGAGTGGGCTGCACGCCCCGGTCGCAGTCAACTTGTCTGCTACCGTGCGCGAGGTCATGCCCTCGCTCGAGCCAAAAGATGCCAAAGCTCCGGTCATCAACACGCTTCGTAAGGAAGTTGACCGAAGGCAAATCGAATTCGTAAAGTCCGGCAAGCTGGTACCTGTGCATTTCTCGAGCCGCCACTACGATTTCAAACGCAACAAATGGGTGTTTGGGAAGGCGAGCGATGATGACGTGAGGCTTCTCATCGCCCGCAAAGTCTACTGGCAGACCCGGCTGGCGGGCGGGCCGGTGTGGATTGGCGAACCCGCCGATGCGCTCTATGTTGAAGCCTCAGTCACGCACATGTTGGAAATTGCACGAAGCCTCGCGAGCGAAGAGCTCATGACGCTGGAGGGCGAGTGGGCTTCTGCAAATGCCGCCTTGATGGCGCAGGCAGAAAAATTTGAAGCTGACATGCGCATCGCGGTAGCGGAGCTTGAGAAGAAGCATGCGTTTGAAAGAGGATAAGCAGCGCCGGGCTGCCCTCAAAGACCTTCCTTATTCCTGTTTTACTGAATCAATTGTTTGAAAGAGCTTCCCGATGTCCGTGACCTCTACATAGGGCGGGTTTGCCTGGGGCTTGCCGCTGACCACATAAATCGTCGGAGTCTGGTGAATTCCAATGCGGTTGCCGAGGTCGCGGTCGGCGTTGACCTCTGCAGCCAGCTTGCCTTGCGGGTCAAAGACAAACGGCAAATCTACTTTGTGATCGGCGGCAAATTTTTCCGCGAAAGAGCGCAGGTTGCCAGGATTGATTTCTAGCTGATGCTGAAAAATATAGTCGCGAAAATCATTGCCTAGCTGCTTGGAGTGCGAATCGAAATAGTGAGCCATGACTGCGGCCTGGAATGACCAATTGTGCAGGGGCAGAGGAAAGTCGTGTCGCACGACGGGAATCTTATAGGTTTTGGCTGCCTGCTCGACCAAGGGGGCGGCGCGGCGGCATTGCGGACACTGCAGATCTTCAAAAACCACCAAGGCAAGCTGCGATCCCTTAGGAGGGCGGAGCGCAGAATTGGCATCTTGCGCGACAGCGCACGATGCGATGAAAAAAAGTACAAAAAGAAATGAGAGCAGCTTCTTGTTCATAATGTGTTTAGATGCGGGATTAGCATCTGTATGTCTATATCTATGGTAACCGAAGGGGACAAACAACTGTTCCCATTTACATTCAATACGTAGGGGCGGGTGCCCTCACCCGCCCGCATTGAATCCGGGGGTGCCGATGAAAAGCAACAAAGATCATGACCACTCGCTTCGGCAGCATCTGAAATACCTGCTTAGCGATGGCGGAGCTCATGTCAAATTCAGCGACGTCGTGTCAAGCTTTCCCGCAAAGCTCCGCGGGCAAAAACCCGCTGCCTTCCCGCATTCTGCCTGGATGCTGCTCGAACACATGCGCATCGCGCAACGGGACATTCTCGAGTTCAGCCGCAACCCAAAGTACGCTTCGCCGGAGTGGCCGGGCGGCTACTGGCCTCGGACCGAGACTCCACCCAACGCGGCGACCTGGAGCGCCAGCATAAAGGCCTTCAACAAAGATCTAAATGAAATGCAGGCGCTGGTGACAAATCCCAAGACCGACCTGTTCGCCCGCATCCCGTGGGGTGATGGCCAGACCATCCTGCGTGAGGCGCTGCTGGTAGCCGATCACAATGCTTATCACCTGGGCCAGCTAGTGGATGTGCGAAGGCTGCTCGGGGCATGGCCAGAGGAATAAGAGTTCGGTTCACTCAGGCTATTGCACCGTTTTCTGAAAACCACCCTCACTCCGTCTCTCCACCTCTCGTCAATGGCCACCAGTGTCCACTCGATCTCTGGTGAAATATAGCGCAATAGCGTGTCGGTCGCGGGATGCACGTGCAGCGCCGGAGCGACGAGCAGCAGCAGCGGCGCTTCCGGCGACAATTCCTTGCCAGAAAAATATCCGAAGCGCTGGAATTCGCCTCGTGCATGATGCCACGCCACGCGCGACCAGTAATCCAGCCCTTGCAGCGGCAGGTGAATATCTTCATCCGCCTTCAGTTCAACTACGGCCAGCCTTTCCTGGCGAGTGGTTGTCAGCACGTCGATCATGGCGCGATCGGAGGCTGAGAAAGCGGGCACTTGCGAGTACAAACGGCCCGCGTCAAAACGCTCGTCGAGAACGCCGACATTCTTGATCACCAGTGATTCCAGCCACCGTTCAGGATGCAACCTCCACAAGAAGTGATCTCGCGGCCCTTCGGCGTGGCGCACCTCTCCTATGCTGCGAAGCAACCGCTTGAAAGACCCGGCAATTTCCGGGCGCAGAGTTTGTTCCGCCGCGCCAACCCCAAACACGATTTCGGGTGTGCTGCGGAACGAGCCGGGGTCATGCGTTAGCCGAGCTCGCGCAAATTCCAATCCGTGGCAACGGAACGCCATCTCGGAGGAAGAGAGCAGCGCGACTTCCGCCTCGGGCATCAGATCGCGAACCTGCGCGATCGCTTGCGCGAACCGTTCTCGCGCCGCGCGTTCGTCGGCACAATGTGTAAGCCGCGTGGCGACGTTGCCACGATCGGAGGTGTCCATTTCCTTTGCTGAGTCCTCGCGCTCGTCAATCTCATAGAGCTGCCACTTGGCTGCGTCACGATTCAGATTAGCAATGCGCTCGCGAGTCAGAGCAGAACTGCCCACCGGTACAAACAGTTTGAGCCCATGCACCACTGCCTTTCCGGCTTGCGCTTGACGGCACACATCCAGCCACAAGATGCCAAATGTCAGCGCGGCATCAATGGAGGATTGGGCCTCCTGCGCATTGACGCCCAGCACCGCGAAGGCGGACTGGCCCTGCTGTAACAAACCACGCGAATAGATCGGTCCGAAGGAGCGTTCCAGATCCATCGACGTGCTGAGCTTGGCGACTTTGAATCCAGGAA
>DAIMDJ010000037.1:9612-12379 GCA_036725905.1 Terriglobales bacterium | reverse complement strand
GGACGATCCGCCCGGTGCGGAAGGAAGCCCCCGAGAATCCAGACTTCGGATCCAAACGCATCCCAGCATCTGGGGCGATTACGCCGGCAGAGGCGCGGCAGACGATTGCGTTATCCTGGGCGAGCGCGATGGCAACTCCGTCGGCTCCGGTGATGGTCAGGGCGCGTTCAGCGACCAGTTGCAAGACTTCATCGAGAACAAACTGCTCCAACTCCCAAACGTCCTCGCTAGCCTGTCTGTCGTGCCGGTTCTCACGCGCATTGCGCTGCCTGATTTGTTCATGAAGCGAGGAAAACGCGAGAAGCGCCTGCAGCGCCTCATGTCCAGGTGCGTATGTAACACGGGAAGTTGAAGTTTCGCGCTGGGCTGAAATGCCCGGGTCCGCTGGTTCAGGGTTACTCCCGACAGCGGCGTTTTGCGGACTCGCGCTCATGCGAACGGTGGAAATCTCTGTGGATTATGCTTCGCCAGTTCTCAATTGTCACGGGGGAACTTCTTGTCAATTCACGAGTTGCGTACTCCACATGCACTCGGAGGCGATACGCTCATATCTGCCCTGTGTAAGTTACAGTTGTTTGCCCTAAATCGCAATACTTCGGCATGGCACGAAGGTGGGAGATCAAATATGCCTTTCGTAAGACGTCCCATTCGTGCCATTGCGTTCCGCTGGGATTTGGTCATATTCTTAATTTTCAGGCCCTTACAGGTTGTGGATAGGTGAGTGACGCAAAGAAGAAGTTGGGTTGGAAGTGGCCGCTTGGCATAGTGGCCACAAGCTTAGCTGGCGCTGGTGTGGTGCTGTTTCGTGGCTGCTGGCACAGCAAGATGAGTTGGCCGGTGCGCGCCCAAGGCCATTGCTATCAGGTATGCCTTGGTTGTGGCATCAAGCGCCTGTTTGATGAAAAGGCGTTCCGCGGCTACGGACCCTACCAGTACGATCTGAATCGTCTTATCACTTGGGATCGTGATCAGTCACAATCTCCTTCCGAGCAGCGTCCTGCGTAAACTTCAACCCATATAGGCATCCGCGACCCATGGCCGTCGCACTTTGCGGCAACGAGGACACCCGCGTCTACATTGCAATGGATGAGAACCAGCAACGTTAATGAGAGGTCTAACTTTGCGAGGCTAAGATTTAATCATGGAGTACGGGCCTGATCTCATTGCCTCCTCCCACTCAGCAGCGGCTGCAGTTGCGCTGCGCCGCAAACGGCAGCATCATCGCCATCAAGTCAACAGCTTGGCGTACGTCAATATCGGTCAGGGTAATGGCGGCATTATTCGCGACCTCGCCGAAAGCGGAGTTGCTGTTCAGGCCGTTGCTCCTTTGCAGGTCAATCAGCAAGTGCAGCTTCGATTCGAGTTGGTGAGCCCGCGAGTTCGCGTGGAAACGACGGGACGCGTTGCCTGGGCAGATTCCAGCGGACAGGCAGGGCTCGAATTTACTGGACTTCAGCAGCGAACTCGCCGCCTGCTGAAAGAATGGCTTTTCACTCATCTATTGAGCTCTGCGCAGAACGCAGCATGGGACACGATTTTTGCCCAGGGTCAACCGGCCACGGACAGTCAGCTGCAATTCTCGGCTGGGGCGCGCGCGCCGATACGGCTTGCAGCAAGAGCAAGCACCGCGCTGAATCCGAAAGATTGTAGAGACGCCACGGTGCGGATATGCGGCGCTCGCATCCGAATTCAGGCCCGCGTATTTTCACGGCTTGTGGATGGTTTGATGCTGCTCGCGGCAGTGCTGCTCTTCTCCGTGGTGGGCATCTCGATAACACACATTCTTCCGACCTGGCCAACTGCATTGGCCATGGTGGCGGTGCTCACTAGCGTTCTTGCGTGCCTGTACGGGTTCTTGTTTCACTTTTGGGTCGGCGCTACACCGGGAGCAAGTCTGGCTCGCCTCGCTTCCCGCGATTCAGATGAAATGCATCTAGAGGACGACCGCCCGCGATTTCGGTAAACCGGTGTTGGTCCTTAGTCGTTGGCCGGCTACGAGCCCCTGGCGACCGAACCAGCGACCAACGACGGTTCTAATGTGTGAAGTATTGCCGTTCCAGCCAGAGTTGAAGGTGTCGTTTTGCCTGGGGCTTGATTTCAACAAACCTGATTCCAGCGTTTCCGTCCGGGCCGGTCCACGCGACTTCACCTTGAACTTTCATGCGGCGTTTCGTTCCCGGTAGTACGAAGTGTGCCTGAACGGGTCCACTCAATGGAATAGGGCGCCGCAGGCGAATGCCGATTCCACCCTGGCTCACATTGCGCAGGTAAGCTGCTACGCGGCTTTTTGAATTCCAGTCCAAGGACACAGGCGCATTCAGACCCTCGCGATGGTAGCGCAGCCTGCCCTCGATAATGAGGTTGCGCGCTGCCGATAGCGTATGGACTGCCTGCTCGACCGAAATTGGTTTTTGAAAGACGAACGACGCTCCCTTAGCTTCGAGAGTGTTTCGTCCCTGCGAACCGCTGACAATAATCAGAGGTGCAGAATTGCGGATCGTGCCACTGAGCACGTCACGCAGAAACCGGGAGGCGCCATTCAGGTCGCAATCGACGATCAAGGCATCGATCTTCGATTTCGCGAGCCTCGCCCGAGCGCGATCGGGCTCGCATATGACATCGACTCCGATATGCAAGCCACCCAGAATGCACTCGAGCACGCTGACTTCTGGCCAATCGCGGGAAATCACCACGGATGAAAGCGTCATGTCCGCAACTTTAGTCTGCTGTGCAGAGCGGCCACAGATAACCAAAGTAATTGGACATC
>DAIMDJ010000037.1:0-9512 GCA_036725905.1 Terriglobales bacterium | reverse complement strand
GTCCTCGTGCTTGGGGAGTGTGGGCGTGTCGCCGTATACGGAAGACGATGCGGCATACACAACGCGCTTGACTTTGGCATCGCGAGCGGCGACCAGCAGGTTTACCGTGGCATCCACATTCGCGCGATTGCTGCCGAGAGGATCGAGCACGGATTTTGGCACCGATGGAATCGCCGCTTGGTGGAGAACGTAATCCGCTCCGGTGCAGGCCGACTCCACCGCTTTCATGTCGAGCAAGTCCGCTTCACGAAAATCGATGCGGTTTAGAATTTCCGCGATGTTCTCCGTTTTTCCGGTAGAAAGATTGTCAATTCCGCGTACCTGGTCTCCCTGCGCCAGAACAGCGCGCGCCAGCGCCGATCCAATAAAGCCCGCAATGCCCGTAATAAAGTATGTGGCCATAAGCAATTCATAATAACGGATCGAAGCAGGTGCCGCGTGCCGCGGTGATGATCTCAGATAATGATTACAACTGTGATGATCGTCGCGCAGGATGATCCTGGATTGAAATTGGCGCGCACGGTTTGGTCCAGAGGGAAGAGGCTGGTTTGATCGCCGCAAAAGCCGATCGTGGACGAGGTGCCGTTTTGCAGGAACGTCACAAACGTGACCTGTACTGTACCCGTTCCGTCTACCACGCTACTGATTTGCACGATGCTTACCGAGCCGGTGATGGTAGATCCGGTCTGGATGGCACCGCGAAAGAATACATTGCCGCAGCCGCCACAAAACACGAGCAAGGAGACTGTCAGGACGAGCGAAAGGAGGCGTTCCACTGGGCACCTCCGGGTGGGACTTAAAGAGAGTGTACACCTTTGGAGAAGTTTTTAAGCTCGGTGTAGCTCGCGATAGCCTTCCACTGCGGAGCGGATCGCCTGCCAAAGGTCGTCCCGGCCCGCCCCAGTTCTCGCCGAGAATGGGATCACGCTTGTGCCTGCATATTCCTGAATCATGCTCTGGATTGAATTCCGCAACTGATTGCCGGACAGCCGGTCGCTCTTGGTGGCAACAACCAGAAAAGGGCGTCCGCTCGCGTTCAGGAATTCCAGCAACTGGCGGTCGCTCGCTTGCGGCGGAACGTTGATGTCAATCAGCGCAAGAGAAAGTACGAGCGATGGCCGCTCACGAAGATACGGTTCAATGAAACCCGGCCATTGCTGCGACACTTGTTGAGGAACACGCGCGTAGCCGTAACCAGGTAGATCAGTGAAAACGACTTCTGGGCGAGGCTTTCCGGGCCATCGGACTTCAAAGAAATTAATGGACCGGGTGCGCCCAGGCGTGGAACTGGTACGAGCGATCTTGCTGCCGAGCAGGGAATTGATCACACTTGATTTGCCGACATTCGATCTTCCCAGGAACGCCACTTCTGGCAGGCTCGGAGGCGGGAATTGATTTGGGTCGGTAGCTGCGGTTACGAATTGGGCCAAGACTCTCACGGTAAGAAACACGTAATCCGAGTGGATCTAGCCAACAGTTGCAGACAATCATCCCAAGCCGAGCGGGTGCTTGTGGTCCACGTCCGCTTCCTTCACCGGCTTGAACTTATGCCAGAGATATAAGATGGCCGCGACGACGATCCCGATACCCACACTGATCAGAAAGAACCATCGGTAAGCAGGTAGCGCGATCAATAGAACTGCAACTACTCCCACTGCAACCAGCAGGCCGGCAGCACCGCGAAAATGGCTTCTCGGCTCGGACTGGGAATTCGCGTCCATCGTGAGTGTCCCAAAATCATTTTAGGCTTGCCGTTGGACTTTGGACCATACGAAAAGGCCCGCGCCCGCCTTGGATGAGAGCGCTAACGATGAGGACTAAACCGCATTACTGGTGCGTGGCGGGACTTTCACCCGGCTGAGGCGGTGCAATCGCTGCGATTGGCTGCGCCGTAGCTTCCGGAATCTCCGGCAACGGCTGCTCCAGAGCCAGCGCCAGCACGTGGTCCATAGTTTCAACGAAGTGCAGCTTCATGGCATTGCGCAGGTTCTCGGGAACTTCAGCAACATCTTTTTCATTGTCCTTGGGTAGGATCGCTTCAAAGAGCCCGGCGCGATGCGCGGCGAGCAGTTTTTCCTTCAATCCGCCGATCGCAAGCACCTTGCCGCGGAGCGTAATTTCGCCAGTCATGGCTAAATCGCGGCGAACCGGGATTTTGCTGAGTGCGCTGGCAATGGCTGTCGCAATGGTAATGCCGGCAGAGGGTCCGTCTTTCGGAATCGCCCCTTCAGGCACGTGGACGTGAATGTCAAGGTTGCGGTAGAAATCGCGCGTGAGGCCGAGGCGGTGAGCGCGCGAACGCACGTAAGACATGGCCGCTTGTGCTGATTCCTGCATCACATCGCCCAGCTTGCCAGTGAGCGTAAGCTTGCCTTTGCCGTCAACCACCGTGGCTTCCGTGCTGAGGATGGAGCCGCCAACCTCAGTCCAGGCGAGTCCAGTGACCAGGCCGATTTCACTTTTTTCGTGCGCCAGCGTATCGCGGAATTTGATTACACCAAGGAAGTCGTTGACGTTTTCGGCGCCTATTGCGACGTTATAGCTTTCGCCTTCCTTCACTACCTTGCGGGCGATTTTGCGGCAGACGTTTCCGATCTCCCGTTCCAGATTGCGCACGCCGGCTTCGCGCGTGTACGAGCGGATCAAGGACGTGATCGCATCGTCCGTGAACTTCACGTTCTTCTCGGTAAGCCCGGCTTGCAGCATCTGTTTCTTGACCAAGAATTGCTTGGCAATTTCGACCTTTTCCTGCTCGGTATAACCATGCAGGCGCAATACCTCCATGCGGTCCGTGAGTGCGGGAGGAATGGTGTGCATCACGTTTGCGGTGGCGATGAAGAAGACTTGCGAGAGGTCGTATTCGACATCGAGGTAGTGATCCACGAACATGTAATTCTGTTCGGGATCGAGAACTTCGAGAAGTGCGGCAGACGGGTCGCCGCGAAAGTCCATCGACATTTTGTCCACTTCATCCAGCATGAAGACCGGGTTCTTAGTCCCCGCTTTCTTCATCATCTGAATGATTTGGCCGGGGAGGGCGCCAATGTACGTCCGGCGATGGCCGCGAATCTCGGCTTCGTCTCGCACGCCGCCGAGCGACATGCGGACAAATTTTCGGCCGGTGGCCTTCGCAATGGACATTCCGAGAGATGTTTTGCCGACTCCGGGAGGCCCGACAAAGCAGAGGATTGAGCCTTTGGGGTTTTTTACGAGCTGGCGCACCGCCAGGAATTCCAAAATGCGGTCCTTTATCTTCTCCAGCCCATAATGATCTTCATTGAGAACCTTCTCAGCGCGAGAGATGTTGCGAATTTCCTTCGACCGCTTTTTCCAGGGCACGGCCAGCAGCCAATCGAGATAATTGCGGGAGACAGTCGACTCAGCCGACATCGGCGGCATGGCTTCGAGCTTCTTCAGCTCCTGCATGGCCTTATCACGCACGTCTTTGGACATGCCCGCAGCTTCTATCTTTTTCTTCAGCTCATCGAATTCGCTCTTTTCGCCGCGTCCGAGTTCCTTCTGAATGGCTTTGATCTTTTCGTTGAGGTAATACTCTTTTTGGGCCCGCTCCATTTGCCGCTTGACCCGCGACTGGATGGTGCGATCCATGTTCAGCTTTTCAATCTCGACATCGAGAACATCGCCAATCCGGCTCAGGCGCTCGGCAGGATCGAAGATTTCGAGCAGTTCTTGCTTTTCCTCGATTGAGAGCTGGAGATTAGCTGCGATGGTGTCCGTGAGCTTCGCGGGATCTTCCATGCGCACCGCCGCAATCATGGTTTCATAATTCAGCGACTGGCATAGCTTCACGTACTGCTCAAAGAGACCGGTAACCCGCTGCATGCCGGCTTCGATTTGCGCGTTCGTCTCTGTGGCATAACGAGCGACGCGCACCGAAACCTGCATGTAACCGTCGCTCTCACTAATTTGCAGAACCTTGCCGCGCTCAATGCCCTCGACTAAGACTTTGATGTTGCCGTCGGGCAGCTTCAGGCTCTGCACGATGTTGACGATCGTGCCCACCTGGTAAATTTCGTTCGGCTTGGGCTCATCGACGCTGGCATCGTGCTGCGTGGCCAGAAAGATCTTCTTATCCGAGGTCAGCGCTTCTTCGAGGGCGCGCACGCTGGATTCCCGTCCTACCACGAACGGGGTCATCATGTAGGGGAAGATGACCACGTCCCGGATGGGCATCATGGGCAGCTTCTTGGTTTCGAATTTTTCCTTTGCAGTGGTCACTTCTTCTCCGAACGTCAGCTCTCAACTAACAGCTTTTAGCTCTTAACGCCTGCGCTTGCTATCTAAGTTTAGCAAGTCATCGGCCGTGGCGCGCGAAAAACCAAGAGCTAACGGCTAAGGGCTAAAAGCTGTCTATCCCGCCTTCTCCATCATAGCCAGTGAGACCGCGCGTTTCTCCACCATTTCGCGGGTAACCTCGAATTCCTTGACTTTCTTCTGGCTTGGCAAATGGTACATCAAATCCAGCATGAGCTCTTCCAGAATCATGCGCAAGCCACGTGCGCCAACTTTTCGGGCCATGGCTTGGCGAGAAATCGCCCGCAGAGCATCTTCGCTGAACTTCAGGCGCACGTTCTCAAATTCGAATAGCCGCTGGTATTGCTTAACGATCGCATTCTTTGGCCGGGTCAGGATTTCGATGAGAGCCGCCTCATCCAAGTCTTCCAGCACACCTACTACAGGCAGACGGCCCACGAACTCGGGAATCAACCCGAATTTGATGAGGTCTTCCGGTTGTACGTCACTCAGGAGCTCGAAATTGCGCTTGCGGTTGGCTGCGGGCGCCTCTTCCTGTTCGCCATTATCGCCCGCCTTGAAACCCAGCGATTTCTTCCCCACGCGCCGGCCAATGATCTTTTCCAACCCTACGAAGGCACCGCCGCAGATGAAAAGAATATTGGTGGTATCAACCGGCGTGAATTCCTGGTGCGGATGCTTGCGCCCGCCTTGGGGAGGAACATTCGCGATCGTCCCCTCCAGAATTTTCAGCAGAGCCTGCTGTACGCCTTCACCGGATACATCTCGGGTTATCGAAGGGTTTTCATCCTTGCGGCCGATCTTGTCGACTTCGTCGATGTAAATAATCCCGGTCTGTGTCCGGCCCACATCGCCATCGGCAGATTGCAACAGCTTCAGGATGATGTTCTCCACATCCTCGCCGACGTAACCCGCTTCCGTCAGGGTAGTGGCGTCCACGATGGCAAACGGCACGTCCAGCATGCGAGCCAAGGTCTGAGCCAGAAGCGTCTTGCCGGTGCCAGTCGGCCCGATCAGCATAATGTTCGACTTGGTGAGTTCAATGCCATCGCCGGTGCGCTGCCGGTTCATGTAGATTCGCTTGTAGTGGTTATAAACCGCGACGGCGAGCTTCTTTTTGGTCTGCTCTTGGCCGATTACGTACTCGTCAAGAAACGTCTTGACTTCATGGGGTTTGGGAAGCTGGTTGGGAGCGGTGCTGGGAGGAGTAGCAGCCTTGTCGTCTTCCAGGATGGAGTTGCAGACGGCCACGCACTCATCGCAGATGTAAGCCCGGGGATAGTCGCTGGGGGATGAAATCAACTTCGCGACTGCGTCCTGCGACTTGTGGCAGAACGAACAGCGCAGCATCTCTTCGGTACCGCTTCGGTTTTTCACCCCTTTTTGACTCCTGTCTTAGCGACCGGCGAAAGCCGATCATACCCTTATCTCGTCTTATAGATGATATCGTCTATGATTCCGTATTCTTTGGCCTGCTGCGCGTTCATAATGAAGTCGCGCTCCACGTCTTTTTCCACTTTGTCCAATTTCTGCCCGCTGTGCTTGGCGAGTAACTGGTTCGTAATCTCTCGCATACGAAGAATCTCTCGGGCGTGGATATCAATATCTGTCGCCTGGCCGGATAAGCCTCCCATCGAAGGCTGATGTATTAGAATCCTCGAATTTGGTAGCGCTAAACGCTTCTTGGGCTCCCCTGCGGCGAGTAGCAGTGCCGCCATACTCGCCGCCTGTCCGATGCAAATTGTAGTCACATCGTTCTTCACATACTGCATGGTGTCGTAAATTGCCATACCGGCGGTAATCGAGCCACCGGGAGAATTTACATAGAGCTGGATGTCCTTTTCCGGGTCTTCCTGCGCCAGAAACAGCATCTGGGCGATGACCAGGTTGGCAATGTTGTCATCGATCGGCGTGCCAATAAAAATGATGTTGTCCCGCAGCAGCCGCGAGTAAATGTCGTAGGCCCGCTCACCCCGGCCGGTCTGCTCGATGACCATGGGCACCAGCATCATTTTTGGATCGTTCACGTTCACCCCACACTCCTGCCCCGAATGTCCGTCAGCTTTTCGAGGGAGGATTCGAAAGCGTCCGCATCATGCGGACTGATGGTACAGAAAATCGAGGGTCTTCTCGTTGCGGATTCTATTTCGGATTCTATCCAGCGCTCCATCACGTGTCAAACGCGCGCGGATCGCTTCCGCCGTTTGTTTTGACTGCGTTGCAAGTGCCTCAATCTCGCGGTCAATTTCCGCATCGCTGACCTCAATTTTTTCCTCCTCGGCGATCTTATCCAGCAGCAGCGAAGCCTTGACTTCGTGCAGAGCCTGGTCGCGCTGGCCTGCTCGCAAGCGATTCAAATCCATCTTTTTCATGTCTTCGGCTTTCATGCCCTGCGCAGCCAGCGCGCGCAGCCCGCGCTCCAGACGAACATCAATTTGCCGTTCGACCAGGGCTTCCGGAACCTCTAGATCGTTGCGTTTCACCAGTTCAGAAACCAGTTTGTCTTTGGCCTCGCGTTCGGCAGCGTGAGTACGCTCAGCTTCCATTTGCTCGCGAATTCGTTTGCGTACGTCATCTACATTTGCGAAATCTCCCACTTCCTTCGCGAACTGATCGTTCAACTCCGGCAAGCTTTTCTGCTTGATGGACTGAATCTTAACGGTGTAGGTAAAAGTTTGTCCGGCAAGCCGTTTATCGGAGTAGTCATCGGGATAATGGACGTCGAACGTGCGTTCGTCGCCGGCAGATACGCCACGCAGATTTTCCGTGAATTCCGCCATCGTGCTTTTGCCGCCGATCTCCACGAGAATATCGTCCATGTGCACCGGCTTGCCCTCGCCGGTTTTAGGCTGGCCGTCGAGAGAGACCTGGGCAAAATCGCCTTCCGCCAATGGCCGGCCTTCGACCGCCGAAAAGGTTGCGTGCTGCTCGCGCAGGTCGGAAAGCGCTTGCCCCACTTCTTCATCGGTAACGGAAATGGAAGGCTTGTCCGCGCGAAGCTCTCTGTAGCCTTCGACCTTGATCTCTGGCATGATCTCGAAACTGGCTTTGAACCGCAGCGGTTCACCTTCATGCAGGTGCAAGTCGGTGACCCGTGGCTGCGAGACCGGGATCAGACCCTGCTTTTCCGTTTCTTTGCGAAAGTAGCGAGGGACCAGGGCTTCCACGACATCGCTCTTCAGGTCCTCGGCGAAACGCTGGCGAATGATGGAGGCGGGCACGTGTCCTCGGCGAAAACCAGGCAAACGGGCAAGCTTCTGATACTTCTGAATCAGCGTATCGGTTTCACGAGTGACTTCAGCAGCGGGAATTTCAATCTGGATTTCCCGTTTGGTGTTGCTTGCAGTTTCTGTGGGGCTCACATTTACCTTTCGCGATAGGCCAGACTCTGGCGACCCGCTCCTCGCTAATTTGAGTGTAAAGAGAGAGGGAAGGAGCGTCAATGACCCGAAAGTTCTCCTATCCCATAAAATTAGATCACCACTATTTTCTGGTTGGGAACTGAGAGCTGAGAGCTGAGGACTGGTTTTACCCACAAGCGAAATGCCGGAGACTTTGGAGCGTATGGCGACCGCTAAAGAATCGATGACCGCGCACTGGCTGAGGATCTTGAATGAAGAGATCGTGTCCTGCACTCGCTGTCCCCGGCTTGTTGCCTATCGTGAGAAGATCGCTCGCGAAAAGCGCCGCGCGTACCATGATTGGGAATACTGGGGCAAGCCGGTCCCAGGTTTTGGCGATCCCAACGCCCGAGTAGTTGTGCTCGGTCTCGCTCCCGGTGCTCATGGATCTAACCGTACTGGACGCCCGTTTACGGGGGACGCTTCAGGCAGATTCATGTATCCGGTTTTGTACGAATCTGGATTTTCCAATCAGCCGAATGCTACAGATCGCAATGATGGGTTAAAGCTACGCGATCTCTACATTACTGCTGCAGTGCGTTGCGCTCCCCCGGACAACAAACCGCTGCCGCAAGAACTCGGCAACTGCGCTTCGTTTCTGGATCGCGAAATGGAAGGTCTAAGAAGAGCGAAAGTGATCGTTGCTCTGGGCCGGATCGGTTTTGATGCTTACCTCAATTACTTGAAACGGCGCGGTGACCTGGAGCGTCGGAAGCCTTACGTCTTCCAGCATGGCGCGAAATATGAGATGAAAAACGGCAAGGTGCTCCTGGCCTCGTATCATCCCTCTAATCAAAATACCCAGACGGGAAAACTGACGCGCGAAATGTTCATGCAAATCTTTAAAGAAGCGGCGCAGTTGGCCGATAAATAAGGAGAGCGGCCGCCGCTGGAGCCGGATCGCTTAACCCACCCCATTGCGGGGAAACAATCATCAGGGTCGCGAACCGGGGCGGCGCCGCCCCTTGAAATCAGTTGCCGTTCCGCACTCTTCAGTCTTCTGCAAAACCTCCAAAATTAAAATCCCACAAAGACAGGCTCCGGTTGTAAACAGATACTCCAGATTTCCTGCACCCGGTGCTGAATGTGTTCTTTCAAAGCTACGACATCTGCCGCCGTCGCCCCACCTCGATTGACAATCGCCAACGCGTGTTTGCTCGAAATCGCCACATGCCCGCTGTCGTACCCTTTGCTGAAACCCGAATGTTCAACCAGCCAGGCGGCGGAGATTTTGTGTTGTGCGTCTAGCGCGGGATAGCTGGGAATTTGGAGCCCTCTGGCTGCGGCTCTGCGGCTCAGATCCTCGTGCTGTTCGCTTGAAAGCACTGGATTCTTGAAGAACGATCCGACGCTGCGAGCATCCGCATCTCCCGGAGTAATCAGCATGGCCTTGCTAGCGCGAATGCGGCGCACAGCCTCTCGCGTGTCGGCCAGAGTGGGAATCTGTTGCCAACCCGAAAAATGTCTCTTCAGGTCAGCATAATCGATTCGCGGCTGGCCCCCAGGCGTCAGCCCATACGTTACACGCAGGATGATGTAACATCCCCGCTCGCTGGTATTAAAAATGCTGGTCCGGTAGCTGAACCCGCAGGCTTCGCCACATAGCTCCCGTATCTGATCATCTCGCAGATCGAGCGTGAGCACCGACTCGATCGTTTCGGCTGCTTCCTGTCCATAGGCGCCGACGTTCTGCACCGGCGTCCCACCCACGCTTCCAGGGATGCCACTCAGGCATTCCACTCCCGCGCAGTTTCGTGCTACAGCGCGAGCGGCAAACTTGTCCCATTCTTCTCCGGCGCCGACGTCGAAAATCGCTTTGCCATTTTCATTTCGCTC
>DAIMDJ010000036.1:8242-12672 GCA_036725905.1 Terriglobales bacterium | reverse complement strand
AATTCCATCTGGCCTATGAGCTTCGGCTTGGCCTGCTGCGCCATCGAAATGATGTCGATGGGCGCGTCGCGTTTTGATATCGCGCGTTTCGGCGCTGAAGTGTTCCGGCCCTCGCCGCGTCAATCTGATCTCATGATCATTGCTGGTCGCGTCTCCAACAAAATGGCACCCGTTATCCGGCAGCTTTGGGAACAGATGCCCGAGCCCAAATGGGTGATCTCGATGGGTGCGTGCGCAACCTCGGGCGGCGTCTTCAATAACTACGCGCTGGTCCAGAGCGTAAATCAGGTGATTCCGGTGGACGTGTATGTCCCCGGCTGCCCGCCCCGTCCGGAGCAGCTAATCTACGCCATCACTCTTTTGCAGGAAAAAATTCAGAAAGAACGCGGCACGGTGAAACGCGCGCTGAATATCAAGTAAGCCGTCCGGCCGAAAACCTCGCCCGTTGAATCGACACTCTGTGTCACTGGGCCTTGAAATCGATGGTGATCTCGGTTTGCTTTTGAATCGGTTTCCCATCCGCACGAAACGGCTCATATTGCCATTGCCTAACCGCATCGGTCGCCGCTCGGGCCAATAGGGGATCGCCGCGAAGCACGGTCACTTCCTGAACCTTCCCATCTTCGGCGACAGTTGCCTGCAGCACCACCGAGCCTTCCAGATGTTGCGCAATGGCCTGCGCTGGGTACACAGGCTGCACCTTTCGAAGAAGTGTGCCACCCACAGCACTGCTCGTCACCTGTGACTGAGCTGCTGCCGCCGTGGCCTGACCCACATCAATGCGGGAGGAAACTAAAACGTTCGGTGTAGCCATTCCGCCGCCAGGCTTCTCCGTATCGGAATGGAGCGGTGCTGGGGCTTCATTAGCTTTGGACATAGCGGTAAGTTTCTTATGGTTCTTCGACGTGTGCGGGCGTGCTGCGCTATGCTTCCAGCTCAGCAAAGTCCCAACGCTCAGATCATCAGCTCCCGCCGATGATCGGCCCGGCGCAGCTTGTGGCCAGATTCGCCATGCCACAACACCAGCCAACAGCACCGCCAGGACCGCGACAGCTTCCCAAAATTTCTGACTGGGCCGGCTAACTGTCCCACGATCGACAGTTATCGCCTTACCGAACAGCACCTCGTCAACCGACTGCACGGATCTCAGATCCGCATGTCTCGCCGAGGGTGATTCTGTGCGCGCTTCTCGCGATCCAGCCGCTTCTGCCATCCCGGCGAGCCGGTCAAGGATTTCGACATGTTTGTCAGAGAATGCCGATGGGCGGTTCGAAAACACTTCCAGAATGCCGATGCTTCCTCGCTGGCCGTTCAAGGGAACAGCCACAATTGACCGCAGTCCCATCCGCCGGCAGGCATCCGGGTCGGCACGATAATCTTTTTCAGTATCATCGCAGCGCAGAGTTTTGCCGGTACGAAGGCAATCTCCCGAGAGGCCGGTGTTGATGCTGAGTTGCGCGCCGAGCGATGGCGCCGTCATGCCGCTGCGGCCCCGGCAGATCATCACTCCTTCGCGCCGCATCGCAACCGCCGCGCCGGTGGCCGCCGTAAGCGTTTGCGCCGCTTCGGCGATCGCCCCTAAGATCATGTCAATTTCGAATCGGCCTGAGGCCACCGCCTCCCGCAGCATACTGAAAATTGCTGCAGCATCAGGTTTTCCGGGGCGATTGGCGGGCACAAGCCGCGGCGAGGCCGGCTTCTGCCCTTCCGGACCGGATGGACTTGGGAGCGGTAATTCGGCCATTTTCTGTGTTACCTAAACGCGCCAAGAACTCGGCACCACGGCTGGGAAGGGCAGCAAGTACTTGCTGCCGAGTGTGATGTAAAGGAACTCTGTTGTCAACGAGATTTAAGTTCAATGCTATGGCCCATTAGTGGCGGTGTTGTCCGCATATAGAATCGCCAGCCATGAGCCTTCTTGAGGTTGCACCGCATGAATTCCGTCGTCTGGCGGCAGAGGTAACAGAAATTGCCGCGGATTACCTTTCCAGCTTGGAGTCCCGGCCCGTTTTCCCCAAGACGAGTGGTCAGGAGACACAGCATCTATTTCAAGCTCCCCTGCCAGAAGAGGCTATGGGTGCAAAGGCTTTGAAATATCTCCATGATGTGGTTAACCACAGCCGGGCCCAGAACGGCCGCTTCTTTGGCTATGTGCTTGGTTCCGGAGAGCCGGTAGGCGCAATCGCCGACCTGCTGGCCAGCGTACTTAACCAGAACGTTACTGCCTGGCGCTCCGCCCCCGCAGCGGTCACGCTGGAGCGGACAGTCGTTAGCTGGCTGGCCGAGGCGATCGGGTGCGCCGGTTTTCAAGGCAGCCTGACCAGCGGAGGGTCGCTGGCAAATTTGATGGGTCTTGCGATGGCCCGCGAAGCCAAAGCGCCGGCAAATGAACACGGTTTGGCTGGGAAGTGCGTTTTATATGCCTCAGAAGAAGTGCACATGTCGATTCCCAAGAGCGTGGCGCTGCTGGGTCTCGGCAGGGAAAACCTGCGCCTGGTCCCGGCTGGCCGGGATTTCCGCCTGATTCCAGCGAAGCTTGAAAAGGCCATTCAGGCCGACAAAGCTTCTGGGAAGACTCCAATGGCCGTGGTCGCCTCCGCCGGAACTGTTAATACCGGTGCCATTGATCCGCTGCCGGAAATCGCGGATATCGCGCGCCAGCACAATCTGTGGCTGCACGTTGATGGAGCCTACGGTGCGCTTGCCGCGATAGCGGCGCCCGATAAGTTTGCGGGCCTCGAGTTGGCAGACTCAATTTCGCTCGATCCCCACAAGTGGCTGTTTCAATCATTGGATTGCGGATGTTTGCTTTATCGCGATGCTTCTGCCGCCCAAAGGGCCTTCTCTCATACCGGAGATTATGCAAAGTCATTAAGCAGCGATCCCATTGAGGGCTTTGCTTTCTTTGAAGAATCCATAGAACTCTCTCGCCGCTTCCGCGCGCTGAAGTTGTGGCTTTCGCTGCGCTTTCACGGTATGCGGGCTTTTCGTGACGTGATCCGAGGGAACATGGAGCTGGCGACTCGATTGGGCGCTGCAGTCGCCAATCACCCGGAATTCGAACTGCTGGCGCCAGTCGAACTGAGCGCAGTTTGCTTCCGCCACAGAGTCGGAGAGCCAGCAACGGATGAAGAGCTCAATCGGCACAATTCAGCGATTCTTAAGCGCTTGGTCGAGCGCGGCCGTGTGTATTTGTCGAACACGACTGTTCGGGGGAAATTTGCGCTGCGCGCCTGCATCGTGAATCACCGCACTACGGATGCGGATGTGGACAGCGTGATTCCAGAGGTCCTGGCCGCTGCAGGAGCTCGGCATGATCAAACCCAGCCCTGAGCCGGTTCGCAGGGATATTGCGGGGCGTCACGCTGACCATCTCGCGCCAGGCCATGCAACGTGGTACAACATCGCATGCGCAAAGCGACCTTTGCCGCCAGCGGCCCTGCCATTGTTGCGCAAGCCCCATGTCGCGCGGATCTTGCCGGAGGAACCATTGACCTTTGGCCGCTTTACCTGTTTCATCACGGAGCGCTCACGCTCAATTTCGCTGTCAACATTCTGACCACTTGTCGCGTCACTCCGCTCAAAGGCAAGCGCATCCACCTGCTATCGCTAGACACAAAGAAGGAGCAAGAATTTCCCAGCTTTGAAGCTCTGCGGAACACCCGTCGCCTCCGGCTCCCGCTGGCCGCGCGCTTGTTGCAGTTTTTTGCTCCCAAGGAAGGGCTGCTGATCGAGACTGACTCAGAATCCCCCGCTGGCGCAGGAATTTCAGGATCTTCTGCGCTCATGATCGCCACCACCGCCGCGCTCGCCCGCTTCACCGACCGGAACCTCACGCTCGAGCAGATGCGCGTGATCGCGCAAAACGTCGAAGCGCAAATCATCCAAGTTCCCACCGGTTGCCAGGATTACTATCCCGCGCTTTATGGCGGCGTCAGCGCCATTCACCTTGACGCCGACGGCATTCACCGCGAAGCCGTTCCCATCATTCCGGAGGAAATCGAGTCCCGCTTCGTGCTTGCGTACACGGGTGCGCCCAGGCAATCGGGCATAAACAATTGGGAAGTTTTTAAAGCGCATATCAACGGCGACAAACACGTGCATCGCAATTTCGAGCGCATCGCGGAAATCGCCCGCTCTATGCACCAGGCACTCATGCGCGGCGATTGGGAAGAAGTTGGCCGGCTGCTTCGCGAAGAATGGAAACTGCGCCGCACTAACGCCCCGGGAATTACCACGCCGCTGATTGATAAGCTCATCGCAGTAGCGGCGAAAAATGGAGGCCTTGGGGCTAAAGCATGTGGCGCTGGCGGCGGCGGCTGTGTAATCTTCCTGGTCGAGAAGGGCGTCGCGAGCCGGGTTGCCACCGCCATCGGCGACAATGGCGGACGCGTCCTGCCGCTGCAGGTGGCGCGAGACGGACTGCGGCT
>DAIMDJ010000036.1:1403-8142 GCA_036725905.1 Terriglobales bacterium | reverse complement strand
TGCTTAGTAATGCTAAGAGAAAGACCTGAATTCCACTCGTTTCCTCAGAACCAGACTCCTAGTTCATGTACTTCCGACTGTAAAACAAATGCCATCTCCTCTCTTTTTGCTTGAGCGTAAGTAGAAGCAAAGTTAGACTCCGGCCACTTTCCTTCGCGGAATTTGCTGTTCAAAAACTTGCTGGAGACTTCTGATGAAGAAGTGTGCGCTGTTTTTCTTACTTGCGACTTGGGCAACGTTCGCGTTTGCGGGCGTGGCCGTTTATTCACCCACCGGCGGTTCCACCGCCTCATCTCCCGTGCACTTCGCAGCCTCAGGATCATCGCCAAATTGCTCCAAGGGCATCGGCGGGATGGGCATCTTCACCGCGCCTTACAAACTTGCATATAAAGTTAGCGGATCAAAAATCGACACCCATTTAAGTCTCAGTAATGGAACCTATAATACTGTCGTTCAGCAGTGGGACAACTGCGGCTGGACGGCGACAAAAGAAGTGACGATTACCGTTGGCAGCGGCAGTACGTCCTACACTGGAGCCTTCTCCAACTTGGAGCAAGACTCGCACTGGAATGGCTACACCCTGATGCCTCCGTCTTACAATATCTGCGGCTCTTGCACGCCGAGCGGCCCAGCAATCACATATTCCACTCAGCAGGGCATCACTTCGCCGGCACTGAGCGGCAGCTCGATGAAATTCAGCATCGGCGGCACTATGCAGTTTGGTGACGTTCTATGGAACCAGAAATTCACCAGCAGGTTGCCGGATCCAAAGGCGGTTGGCAACTACCACGATTTCACGTACGACGTGTACTTTTACGGAACCGATCTGGAGAAGTCCCAAGCGCTGGAGTTCGACATCAATCAGTTTGTCGGTGGAAAGTCGTTCATCTGGGGACATGAATGCCGCATTGCCAGCGGTCACGAATGGGACACTTGGAATAATGTCACCATGCACTGGGTGAAGAGCGGCATTCCTTGTAATCCTAAGAGCAATCAATGGAATCACCTGACCATCCACGTGCAGCGGACGTCAGACAATCACCTCTACTTCAAGTCGATCACGTTGAACGGCTACACTGCCTCGACCGGTCGCTACGACAGTCCGACTAGCACGAGCTGGTACGGCATGACCATCAATTACCAAATGGACGGAAACCAGTATCAGCAGTCGTACTCGGTGTATTTGGATAAGTTGAATTTCTATTACAAGTGAGTGCTCTCTCACTGATCTGCTCTCATTGACCCAAGGGGCACGTCCTTCGACGTGCCCCTTTTTTTCGGGAAAGTACCCGATCGCCGAGCCGCCGAAGCTCACGCCGGACCACCCAAACGGGGCTATAATCATCTCAATCACCGGCCGTCGGGGTGTTCCATGAAGCCACGCCATTTTGCGGCTCTCCTTCTTTCTTCTCTCGTCGTACTCGCGAGCGTGGTCAATGCTGACGAGCAGAAATCAGCTCCTCCGCCTCACATCTCCAAGCAAACACGTATGGATTTGATCCGCGCCTTCAACGCCGAATTGGTCTATATCCGTTCGCCGTTCCCGATGGGGAAAAAGGGATTGATGCTCAAAGATGGCAAGCTTTCGCCCGCTGGCGGCGAACTGGAGCAGATGATTGCCATGTGGGGACCAGCGGCGAAACCGGGCGATCAGGCCCGCATTAGCGGGATTATTATCAAAGACAAGAGCATTCACTTCGAAATCAACGGCGGCCCGGTTAAGAAGCAGAAGTGGTATCAACGCATCCAGGTCGGCGGCAGCGGTGGCATGACCTCCGTCGCGCCCAGCGATCCCAATGCCAACCCGCGAGGTTCTTACGTGGACTTGGTATTCGATAAGTACGTGCCTGAATTAGGTCCACAGCAGCTTAAGGACCTTCTCCGGCCGGTTTTCGACTTCAACGCGAAGTCGGCAGTGGAAGCTTATCTCGACACGCTTCCACCCAAGGTTCGAGACGCGATCAAGGGGCACCACGTTCTCGTCGGAATGAACCGCGAGATGGTGACCACGTCCAAGGGACGCCCGCCGAAGAAAACGCGCGAAAAAGATGGCGAGACCGAATACGAAGAATGGATCTACGGCGACCCGCCGCAGGACGTAGATTTCGTCCGCTTCGTCGGGGATGAAGTCGTGCGCGTGGAGACTATGAAAGTAGATGGCGAAAAGCTCGTGCGCACCGAGAAGGAAGTAAATATCGAAAGTCCGACAGTTGCGAAAACTTCTTCAGAGCCCGCAGTCCGCCCACCCGGCGCCCCCAGCCTGCGACGGCCAGGCGAAGAACCCGACCCGTCTTCTCCGGCAAGCAAGCCGGCAAGCGGCCCCGCTCCAATGCCGCGCCCGACTAGCCCTGATCCAGGCAGCCAGAGCCCCGTACCAAACTAGCAAGTCGATGCGTGCGGGCGGGACGCCCGCACGACAGCCGGCAGGATGCCGGCGCTACATTAACTCGACTTGGCTGTCTGTCCCCTCAGCTTTACACTAAAGCTGTGAAGATAGCGCTGGGACAGATCAATCCCACGGTCGGAGACTTCTCCGGCAACGCAGCCAAAATCATTGACTTCGCCCATCAGGCTCAAACTGCCGGGGCTGGCCTGATTCTATTTCCCGAGCTTTCTGTTTGCGGCTACCCGCCACGCGATCTGGTCGAGCGCTCGTCTTTCGTCACCCATAATCGCGAAACCGCCGAACGAATCGCGGTCGAAACTCGTGGCATTGCAGTCGTCTGTGGTCTTGTCACTCCCGCCCAGGCGGAAACTGGCAAATCAGTCATGAATTCCGCCGCGCTGCTCAAGGATGGCAAGCTGGCATTTTTGCAATCCAAAATGCTGCTTCCCACCTACGACGTCTTCGACGAAATGCGCAATTTCGCTCCGGCAAAAAGCCAAGTCTTATTTCCATTCTGCGGCAAACAGATGGCCCTCACCATTTGTGAAGACGCCTGGAACGATAAGCATTTCTGGAACAAGCGCCTTTATACATTTGATCCCGTTGAAGCTCTGATCCAGGCGGGCGGCAATTTCGTGCTCAATATCTCCGCGTCGCCGTTCTGGCTCGGCAAGCGGGAATTTCGCCGCAACATGCTGGCCACCATTGCCAAGAATTACAAAGTTCCGGTCGTAATGGTGAACCAGGTCGGAGGAAATGACAGCCTGGTTTTCGACGGATCGAGCGTTGTTTTAAATTCCGCGGGAGATGTGATCGCGCAAGGCAAATCCTTTGAAGAAGACATCGTCTATTTCGACTCCGATCAGCTTACCGGCGAGATTCACGAACAAATCGCTGGCGAGGAGGCCAGCGCCTATGCTGCGCTAGTGCTCGGCACTCGCGACTATGTTCGCAAATGCGGATTCCGGCAAGTAATTGTCGGGCTGAGCGGAGGCATTGATTCAGCGCTCACCGCCTGCATTGCGGTCGATGCGCTCGGCCCTGAAAACGTGCTCGGCGTCGGCATGCCCGGGCCTTACTCTTCGCAAGGTTCAATCGACGATGCTCGCGCACTCGCCAAAAATCTAGCTATCCGCTTTGAATTGCTCTGTATCACAGGGATTTTCGAAGCCTATCGCAAGGTTCTGCAAAAAGTGTTTGCCGGCAGGAAGGAAGACGAGACGGAAGAAAACATTCAATCCCGCGCTCGTGGCATGATGCTGATGGCGCTTTCGAATAAATTCGGAGCCATCGTGCTCAGCACCGGCAATAAAAGCGAGCTTGCGGTCGGCTACTGCACTCTGTACGGCGATATGGCTGGCGGATTGGCTGCAATCTCAGACGTCCCCAAGACTCTTGTGTACCGCTTGAGCCATTATGTGAACTCGCGGCGCGCTGTGATCCCTCAATCAAGCTTAGAGAAGCCGCCATCGGCTGAGTTGCGACCCGGACAGAAAGATAGTGATTTCCTCCCGCCCTATGAAGTTCTCGATGTAATTCTGGATGACTACGTTGAGGATTCCCATTCGCCGGAGCGAATCGCCGAGGAAAGAGGGTTCGACATCGCCTTGGTGCGGCGCGTCGTCCGCATGGTCGAGCGCAGCGAATATAAGCGCCAACAGGCCGCACCCGGCATCAAGATTTCTGCCAAGGCATTTGGGTATGGCCGGCGATTTCCCATAGCGGCCAAGGCGGACATTTGAGGTCTCGGGTGGTTGTTGATCTATCGCCATCGCAAAAACCTGGTTTTGGGTGGCGCAGCGCTTCAAGCGCTGCGATAGATAGTTCGCCATGAATGCGGCTTTTAGCCGCTGAGGTGCAAACAGCAGCACTTTCCGAGTCTACAGAAAGGGATACATGCATCGTTGGTTCGACTGCTCATTAATCGTGCTCTTGCTCGCTTCACTTCTGTCCGCACAGGAAAAGACACCGCCCAATAACACGAAAAAAGCGGCTCCGCCCGAACCGGCGTTCAGTGCTCGCTTACCTACTGAGGAAACCGTCAACGCCTTTATGCAGCAGATGTTCGGCCACGATTCTTCCGTGAGTTGGAAGGTTCTGGAGATCAAGCCTGCGGAGGCTGAGGGCCTGGCCGAAGTGACCGTCACCGTAAGCAATGCTCAGGGAAAGCAAAACCAGAAGCTGTACGTCACCGCTGATGGACACCACGCCGTTGTGGGCGACATCATTCCTTTCGGCGCGCATCCTTTCGACGCCGCTCGTGAAACACTCCAGAAGGGAATTACCGGGCCGGCGCTTGGTCCTCCCGACGCTCCCGTCACCATGGTTGAATTCAGCGATCTGCAATGTCCCTATTGCAAACAGGCGCAGCCTACGATTGACAAGCTTCTATCGGAGGAGAAGAACGCGCGCCTAGTCTTTCAGAATTTTCCGCTGCCTTCCCACAATTGGGCGACAAAAGGCGCTAACTATGCCGATTGCGTGGCCAAAATGTCGAGTGAAGCATTTTGGAAATTCATGCATGGCGTTTACGATGCGCAAGCCGATATTACTCCCGAGAATGCTGACGAAAAACTGACCGCAATGGCCGATCAAGCAGGAGTTAAGGGCTCAGAGGTCGCGAAATGCTCCGCCACCGCGGAGACCGCCGGGCGGGTGCAGCATTCGATTGCATTAGGAGCGTCGGTCGACGTCAGCAGCACACCCACGCTGTTTATCAATGGCAGAAAAATCAACAATGTGAGTGGCGTTCCTTACGATCTCCTCAAGAGTCTGGTGGAGTTCGCCTCTAAACAGGGGAAATAAAAAGCGGGTCTTTTTGAGGCGTATTCATTTCGCCAAATAAACTTCCGCGTTCGTTCGCGTCCCCTGGCTAATCACTCTCGGGGTGATCACAATCAGCAGTTCGTCTTCATCGACCTCCTTGCTATTCGTGACCATGATGTGGTTCACGGCAGGCACGGCGCCCAGCCCCGGAATCCCATTCAGGCTGCGCTGCTCGGTGCGCGAGACTGAGCCTGCTACAACCGCTGGCTCTCCATTCGTCAGGGTAATGCTGCCTTTGTATTCACGATTCGCAATCACTGGAACGCCGTTGAAAGACTGGCCTTGCAGCGAACGGAACTGCAACTCCAACTGAAGAGTGACATCGGAGTTTCCATTCACCACGGGCTTGGCCTTCATACTAAGACCGATGTCTTCGTAATTGAACGAAGGAAACGCCGCCTGGAAGCTGTTGTTCTGAATCACTTGCGAAATAGCCGGACTATTAAAAATCGGGGCAAAGCTGGCGTTCAGTATAGGAAAACGCGAGCCCACTCGAAACGTCGCTTCGTTCCCCTGCGCCACGCGCAAGATGGCGTGCTCCAAAGTATGTGCTGTGCTTTCGTTTAAAGAGAGTTGTGCGCTAGCCGTGCCAAGGCTCAGTCCCGTGAGGGTCAAACCGCTGCCGAACGTGGCCAGCGGTTGGCTGAAGATCGAGTTCTGCTGTCCCTGTAATTGCGCCAGCAGCGCGGAAAGGGATTGGGAGTTGGCCTGATTGATTCCCCCGTTGGCAATTAGTTGATTGATGAGGTCCTGGATATTCTGTCCCCCCAGAGCGGCAAGGGCGCCGGCAGGAATGTTGAACAACTCAAAGGTGTTCGGAATATGCAACCCCATGTTGCGCGTAAGCGTGCTGCTGATTTCATAGACGTGGACATCCAGCATCACTTGCGGCCGCGAATCGCTCAGGGTTCCGATAAGCTGCGTGGCGGCATCCAGAACTGCGATCGGAGCGCGAACCACAATCGTATTGTCCTGCGGGTGAGGAGTTACGAAGCGAATCTCAAAAACCGTACGCAGCAGGTTGACAATGTCATTTAGCTCCTGCGGCGCGCTGATTCCGGGAACATAGAACGTACGCAACCCCAGGCGGTCGAACTGACGGTGGTTTTCCGGCGACTCGATTAGAATCAGGATCTGCTTCTCTTCGAGTGGTGTCCAGAAAGTGTGCGTCACCGCGCAGGCTGCCCGCATAGCGGTGAAAAAATCGACGTTCTGGATGTCGAATCGGACCTGGCGGGAAACTACAGAATCATCGATCGTCGCGGTTATGCCGAATGCTGAAGCTACCTGCGAGAGTAATCCCCGGCCCTCGCCGCGATAATGAAAGTCGGCGTGGATGGGATTCGGTTCGACGCGCACAACACCCGCGTCGGCCAACACACGGGGCCTCTCGGGCAGGCCGGGCGTGTGCGTGACTTCCGCATCGCGCAGGCGCTCTTGCGCAAACTCATTTTGTGGATCAAGGCTCAGGGCGCTGCGGAACTCAGCTAAGGCTTCTACTTGGCGGCCTTTCGCCAATTCGGTGTT
>DAIMDJ010000036.1:0-1303 GCA_036725905.1 Terriglobales bacterium | reverse complement strand
GAATACGCCCTTTCGTTTTGCACGGCCATGTTGGAAACTTCACGGGCTTTGGCGTATAAAAGTTAGTTGCGACGGCACGCGTCTTTTTCCCCTCCGTGCGGCCACAACCCAGAACCAGGAGATGAGCGAGGTACCATGTCCAGCCTAACCACCACACAGCCCGCTAAGGGCTTGGAAGGAGTGGTCGCCACCACTTCCAGCATCTGCTATATCGACGGGGAACAAGGCGTCCTGGCCTACCGCGGTATCGACATTCACGAACTGGCTGACAATGCCAATTTCGAAGAGACCTGCAATCTGCTCTGGTTCGGTAAGCTGCCTACGCGAAATGAGTTGAAAGATCTGCGCGAGCGGCTGGCGCGGGAACGCCATCTGGATCCGGCAATTATTAACCTCCTTCAGACAGCTCCCAAGAACATTACGCCCATGGACGTGCTGCGAACCGCAGTTTCGGCGCTCTCGTTTTATGATGTCGATCAGAAGAACAACGACCACGAAGCCAACATTCGCAAAGCGATCCGGCTGACCTCACAGATTGCCATGATCGTCGCTGCCTATGATCGCATTCGCAAAGGGAAAAACATTGTCGAGCCGGACCGCTCGCTTTCGCACGCGGCGAATTTTCTGTTGCTTCTGAATGGCAGCCGCCCGTCCGAAACCGCCGAGCGTGCGCTCGATATTGCTCTCATCCTCCACGCCGATCACGAACTTAATGCTTCCACGTTTGCCGCGCGAGTGACCGCCGCGACTCTTTCTGACATGCACTCGGCCATCACGTCAGCCATCGGAGCACTGAAAGGCCCGCTGCACGGCGGCGCCAATGAGGCTGTGTTCCTCATGCTGCAGGATATCGACAAGAAAGGCGCGGACCCCATCGAATACGTCCGCGGCCAGTTAGCGCAAAAGAAGAAAATTTCCGGCTTCGGACATCGCGTTTATCACACCGAAGATCCACGTGCTACGCATCTGCGGAAAATGTCGCGCGATCTCGGCAACTCCAGCGGTAAAGGCAAGTGGTTTGAAATGTCGAGCAGGATTGAACAGTTCGTAAAATCAGAAAAGAAACTGAACGCGAATGTCGACTTCTATTCCGCCTCCACTTATCACACGCTGGGGATCGATGTGGACATGTTCACGCCTGTTTTCGCAGTCTCCCGCATCAGTGGTTGGACTGCGCACGTGATCGAGCAGCTTGACGACAACCGCCTCATCCGCCCGCGCGCCGATTACGTCGGGCCCGCATATCCGCAACATTACATTCCTATCGATCGCCGCTAGGACTCGCTAGAACATAACACGTAGG
>DAIMDJ010000035.1:1216-12687 GCA_036725905.1 Terriglobales bacterium | reverse complement strand
CATTCAACAATCTAGAAATTGAATCTGGCTCCGGTTCGATAACTAATCCGCAGCGCGGGGAAACCCAAGGCCTCCATATAATGTTGATCGAGCAAATTGGCCGCCTCCCCCGTATAGGAAAAATGTTTCGTGATCCGATATGCAAAAGCTAGCTGCCAGTTGGTATACGGGGCATCGCTGGTCAGGGGCGGCACCAAGCCGAGAAAGTCGCTGTCCGCCCGGCGTCCGACGTAGATCGCGTTTGTACTGGCAGTCAGCCGCCGCCAATCCCAAACGAGCCCCAGCGAGCCTGAATGGCGTGGCCGACGGAGTAGTTGCTTCTTATCTCCAAATACAAGATCGGAAGGCACGTTGCTGTTGGTGATTTCTGCATTCAGATACGTGTAAGACGCTGTCAATCGCAAACTGCTCAACGGAGCTGCTTCAAAAATCAGCTCAGCCCCTTGCGCTTTGGTGCGGTTCAGATTGAAGAATGTTCCCGAAAATGTTTGGAAATTGGTGACTTGAAACTCGATCAGGTCGCGAAAGCGGTTGTCGAACCAGTTGACTTCTACCTTCATCCGGTCATTCAACAGGCGCTGTTCCAGTCCGAAATCCAAGCTGCTTGTCCGCTCCGGCCGAAGATCGGGGTTCCCGAGAAAGTGTGGATCAGGACTGAAGGATTCGGTGAAATTTGGCTCTTTGATCCCCAGCCCAAAATTAAATTTCAACTTGGTTGCGCCAAGGCGACCTGAGCCTCGTCGAAGCAGATAAGCGGCAGAGCTCCGGGGAACCACGGCACGCCCGAAACTGCCGTTTTGTTCAACACGCACACCGTTCGTCAAGAAGAACCGGCCAATAGCCATCTGATACTGAAAGGTGCCGCCAAAATTATCACGCTGCGCACGAGTCGGAGCTTGCGTAAACGCGAAATCGTTGAGAAACCCGTTTTCGCGATCCCACTCGAATGCGAACGTGAAAATGTGCTGTCCCCAACTCTGGCCGGCGGATCCCAATCGCAAATTGCTCTGGTAATCGAGATGGTGGCGCCGGGTATCATTCACAAAATTCGAAAGGAAATCGAAGACCTCGAAGGGTGCCTGGCTCGCGCCGAAATGGGGCGTGAACGGAGGATCGAGCCCGAACTCCGTCGATCGTTGGCGCGTGCGGGCGAAACCGTAAACCAGTCGCTGGTCCCATCGGCTGGTAGTTTGGTTGGTTATGCTGAAGCCCGTGTATCCGTCAGCCTTCCGGAAATACGAATCGAGAATGGAGGGGATGTCGGGCTGTCCAAACGCAACTTGTCCCGGCGTTCCCGTAAAAGTTGAGTCGCCACGCGAAATCCAGCGGAGCTGCGTATGCCGCCCCAAGCTCAATCCGAAGTTTGCCGAGCCAGTTGAGTCGCGGAAATCGTTGTTAGGTATCTCGTTGTCGGTGTTCAGGCGGTCATAGCTGAGATCGTAATCGAAACCGCCGATCGCTCCATTTAGATCTGCCCCGCCGTGGAAAGTCTTGTAATTGCCGGCATCGAAGTTGAGCGCAAAATGAGGCCTCTTATATTCCTGCTCGCCATGACGGCTGAAAAATTGAATGACGCTCGCCATGGCATCCGAGCCGAACAGCGCCGACTGTGGTCCGCGCACGATCTCGATGCGATCCAGATCGCCAGCTGCGAGGCTGCTGAATTCGAACCTGCCACCTGGCTCGTTCAGTGGGATCCCATCCAGCAGAACTTTGTTGTAATCAAAATTACCGCCTCGCGAAAAAACGGAGGTGGTAGTCCCCAGGCCTCCGCTGCGGATCACGGTGAGGCCGGGAACCTGCCGCAGCACATCGCCGGCGAGAAGCTGCTGTTGCTGCTCGATCTGCTCACCCGAGATCACAGTGACGCTGGCGCCGACTTGCTCAGTCGGAGTCTCCGTGCGAGTAGCAGTTACCACAACTTTTTCCTGCACCGGAGCGAGACCCAGTACGATTATTTTCTGACCCGCAGGCTGAGTTTGTGTCTGAAACCCGGCAACGCGCACCTCGGTGCGGCATTCCACGAAACATGGTTGTTTGAACTCGAAATGCCCCAGCGAATCGGTGAGGGTGCGTTCGACTTCAGCGCCATCTGGCTTCAGCAAACGCACGGTTGTGCGAGGGACCGCGGCGCGGTCAGGATCGAGAACGGTTCCGGCAATCTTTCGCTCTTGAGCCCAAACGGTGAGAGAGAAGACACATAACAAAATTCCTGAGAACCTGCGCATTGCTCCTCCTGTCCAGCGACGGAGAATGATTTGGCGGACGAGGAGCTTTCAATCGGGAGGAAAACTGAGACAACGAGCGCTCAGCAAAACTTAAGGAAGGAACGTGCTGAAAGCGGGTTATCACGATTCACCTTCCCGCGAAGGCGATCTCATCCCGCTTCTGGCAGGTCTCCTGACTCTCGCTTCGTCGAACTGACCGCCTTCCCAACTTTCGTCAGTGGCGTACTGGCCAGTTCTCCACGATCACAGTGGCGCGGCCGTGCCGGATTCTCACCGGCTTCCCTATTGAGCTTGCAAATAGCACCAGAAGCAAAGTGCTCCCTCTGATTACGCCTGCGGCTGTGGAATGTCAAGAGAGAAGAATTAATGGTAGTTCCGGATTTAACCACGAAGGGCACGAAGAAACACGAAGGAAGCCGCCCTTTGTGTAACTTCGTGTCCTTCGTGGTTTATGAAATTAGGACATTGTCGAATTAATCGCAAAAACCGGATAGATCGTTCACTTGCAGACACCGTATTCTTGTCAGCGTTATGGTTTCATCTGCTATCCCTAACCTTCCCTGGACGGAAATCCGAAGTGGCTTGTGGACGCGTGGATTCGGACGCATGGGAAAACTCCTAACCCGTGCTCAGTGCGAGGAACTGCGATCGCTGTATTCCAATGCATCGTTGTTTCGGAGCCGCATCGATATGGAACGCTATCGCTTCGGCCGAGGTGAGTACCAGTATTTTGCCAATCCCCTGCCGGCGCTCGTCGCCGAGCTTCGTGAAGAGCTCTATCGTTTTCTTGCTCCAACAGCGAACGAGTGGATGTCCGCGTTGAGAATCCCAGCGGATTTCCCCGCCAATCTGGATTCGTTTCTCAAGCAATGCCATCGCCGCGGACAGAAGCGGCCCACCCCGCTGCTGCTGCGCTACGAGAAAGGCGATTACAACTGCCTGCATCAGGATGTGTACGGTGAGATCGTGTCTCCGTTTCAGGTGATCTTTGCACTCAGCAGGCCGGAAGACGAATTCACGGGCGGCGACTTGCTTTTAGTCGAACAGCGGCCGCGAGCGCAATCCATTGGTCACGCCATTCGAATGGAACAGGGCGAAGCCGTAGTCATTACCACGCGATATCGTCCAGCAAAAGGATCGCGCGGCTACTACCGCACGAATTTCCGACACGGCGTCAGCGAAGTTCTCAGCGGTGAGCGCTACACACTGGGGATCATCTTTCACGATGCCGCATAAGTGCGCTCTCAGAGAAGAAAACTGAAGCACTACGTTCTGCCACGGGCGGCAATCATCATTCCTGCACCGGCGGCTACCATTACGACGCTGGCAATGGGAGGGACGCGCTCGTTGTGTTCAGTTCGCACCCCGATGCTCACGTCACCAGCTTTGAGCGCGTGGTTCTCCGAATGTGGAATCGGAACAAAGAACGACAGAATACCTAGGACGAGTACCACCAGCCCGACTACAAACAAGGTCTTCATGAAAGCCTCCGTCCAACCGGCGTGGGATGCATCCAAGGTCGAATCGGCTGCTCCGAGCTACGATCCGAGACTCTTGGCGAATTCGACTAGGCTGCGTACGGCAATGCCGGACGGGCCTTTGGCGATCCAGGGTTTGTTGTCTTCCATCCAGGCGGTGCCGGCGATGTCTAGGTGCAGCCAGGGAGTGTCTTCAGCAAATTCTTTCAGGAACATCGCGGCCGTGATTGCGCCACCATAGCGCCCGCCAGTGTTCATTATGTCAGCGATGTTTGAACGGATTTGTTCTTTGTATTCGTCATCAAGAGGGAGACGCCACATTTTCTCTCCGGCCTTGGCCAGTGCCTTAGTGAAGCGCTCGTACATGGCATCATCATTCGCGAATATGCCGGCGTTGGCATAACCTAATGCGACTACAACGGCCCCCGTTAAAGTAGCGGCATCGACCAAATGGGTGCAGCCGAGCTGCCGTGCGTAGCAGAGTCCATCGGCCAGCACCAGGCGGCCTTCGGCGTCGGTGTTTATGATTTCGATCGTCTTTCCTGACATTGCAGTCTGAATGTCCCCGGGTTTCTGGGCTTTCCCGGAGGGCATATTTTCGGTGGCACAGACGATACCAATGACCTTTACCTTGGGTTTGAGTAGCGCGATGGCGCGCATTGCGCCAATCATGGTGGCTCCTCCAGCCATGTCGTATTTCATTTTCTCCATGCCATCAGCGGGCTTGATAGAGATGCCGCCAGTGTCGAACGTAACGCCTTTGCCTACGAGCCCGAGCACAGGCTTATCCGGTGCGCCTACCGGTTCATAGCGCATGACGATCAGCGCGGGCGGCTCATCGGAGCCCTGCGCCACGCCCCAAAATGCGCCCATCTTGAGCTCTTTCAGTTTCTCCGCGCCGTAGACCTCGCACTTCAGCCCAACTTCCTGCGACATTTTGCGGGCATGATCGGCCAGGATGGTCGGCGTCATACGATTACCCGGTTCATTGACCAACTGTCGAGTGAAGTTCTGCGATTCTCCGAGGATGCGAGCCTCGTCCACCGCTTTTTGCAGTGTGGATTGGTCGCCGCGAGCTACGACGGTTAGTGCGTCAATTGTTTGGTCCTTGCGGTCACTCTTGTAAGTGTCGGGATCGAAGTTGCCGACGAATGCACCTTCCACAATGGCTTTGACCGCCTCATCCGCCAGTATGCCTTCTGACGCGAGGAAGGCAAAACTGCGCAAGCTCTTCGCCTTCAGGGTGCGCACCGCGGCTCCAGCCAGCTTGCGCAGCTCCACTGAAGAAAATTGCTTGGCTTTCCCGCCGCCAACAAGCAGCAGCCGTTTGGCTTTCATTTTGGCGGGTTTGTGCAAGAGCGTAGTTTCGAAATTCTTGCCTGTGACTTCCCCGCTCGCGATCACGTCGGCGGCTGCATCCTGTACGGCTTTGTCGTTCGTAGCGACGAAGGCTTCGGTCCTTTCCTTCTCGCCACGATCGAGAACGACCGCTACGAGGCACTCGGTTTCAACTTCCGCAGGAGTGGAAAAAGAAAGATTCGTTTTCATGTTATGCAGAACAGTATCGTTGGGAGATGTGCAAATGCGCAAGCGCAGTGCAGAACACGAGAGCCCCAGCCCTCGGCGTTCTGCATGCCAGGCTCGCATGGCGTCTGCCACGCCACACTGTGTCTTCTCCCCCACAAATCTTTTCGACGCGGTTTTTGACAAGTTCCTTCCCTTCAGCGAATTCCGCTTTGGCCTGCTCCGTGCGACTTCTCCCCCGAAAGCAGTACCGGGAGGGAGATATGACACAGCTAAGTGGATTAAACAATCAGGAAAGAAAGTCTCAGCAGCATTCTTCAGATCAGCGCTCGCCGTTTTGGAGCACCGAACGTTTGCCAGCGCTGTTCGCAGGCTTGGTGATGGTTACGGTTTTCGTCGCTGTCGTGAGTTGTTCGCGGAAGAGCAGCGAACCGGCTGCGATCGCGTCGATTGCTCCGGCTGCGCCGATGGCAACGCCGGCCCCAGCAACGGCAGCAATCGCGCCGATCCCGACAGCTCCGAAAAAGGTGAAGAAGCATCGGCCAACGACCGCCACTTACGTGAATAGCGAATATGGCGTCTCGATCACGTATCCAAGGAAGTATGGCTTGAAGCTTGGAGATGAGGCGCAGTTGTCCTGGCCGGGACTGGGTCCGGTTCCGACTGATTTCGTAAAGCCAGGTGGGGTTATGCTGGCAGCGGTGGAGTTGCCCGCCAGTTTGTATCCTGACACGGACTTCGCTTCGGCGTTCGTCAACGTGAGCGTGAACCACGCTGTGACGTCCGACGAATGCGCCCAGTTCGCGTTTCCGCAAGTGAGCGCGGACGCGGCCTCGGCGGCGAAGGCAAAAGTTGGCGCGCTCGAGTTTAACGAAATCGAAAGCATCAACGGCGAAACGCCGAAGCAGGCTGATGCCAAGTATTACCACGTTTTCCAGAACGGAGCCTGCTACGAATTCGCTCTGGGTCTCGGCACCTCGGGAGATGAAACGGACGGCACAACCCAGGTTGATCGCGAGAAGGTTTTCAGCCGGCTGGAGAAGATTCTAGCCACGGTGAAGATTAAGCAAGTTGAGCTGCCTGGAACGGAGACTCCAGTTGCGTCAGCGACAACAACGCCAACTGCACAGTGAGAGGCCGCTAATGAGCGGTACGGATCAGGGTCCGTGCCGCTCAGATTTTTCCCTTACCAACCTTCGGACGGGATTCCGAACTATCTCCTTCTTCCCCGGGCGACAGCCTCTCTTGCCTCGCGGTCCGCGGTTCGGCGCCGCTCGGTCTCGCGTTTGTCCCAGAGCTGCTTGCCTTTGGCCAGCGCGAGTTCAACCTTTACTCTGCCATTTTTGAAGTACATACGCGTGGGGATGAGCGTCAGCCCCCTCTGCTGCGTTTTACCGATCAGCTTGCGAATTTCTTCTTTATGCATGAGCAGCTTGCGGGTACGCAGCGGAGCGTGGTTGAAGATGTTGCCATGCTCGTACGGCCCGATGTGGCAGTTAAGCAGCCAGAGTTCGCCATCTTTGATCAAGCCATAGGAATCTTTCAGGTTGGCCCGGCCAGCTCGTACCGATTTGACTTCCGTTCCAGTTAGGGCCACCCCCGCCTCAAATTTTTCCAGCAAGAAGTAGTTGTGGGAAGCGATCCTGTTTACAGCTGCATCACGCTGACCAGCGGCAGTCGGATCCCGGCGAGGATTTTTCTCCGGATTCGGTTTGGTTTGATGTGCCGGCTGGCGCGCCATGCCACAGTTATCTCATAGGAGCGCGGGGAGTGTCAGGCCGCAGTGAAATCAAGCGTATGTCAGGGTCGGCAAAAGCATTCTTCATGCTAAGGAGTTGTTTCTGCTCTAGCCTTGGGCGGCCGACCGGTAAGGGAGAATCCTTCCCTGAACGACTGGAATGAGACCTTGTCCAAGAGCATGCGGGGATTAGAACCTGCGAGTTAACTGCAACCAGAACAGTCACTTTCCCATGAATGGAGCGATGCTATAATCACGCAGCTTACGTCTTCAATCGGAGCAAATCGAAAACCCAGCCAAGGGTCGTGGCCGACCTTTGGGAGAAGACTGCCTGCGAGGAACCAGTGATGCTACGCTTGATTCGCCCAGCGGCGATCATTCTGCTCGTCGTGGCCATAAGCCTGTCTGCTGCCGCAAGCGCCAACTCGTTGTTTAAGAAGGGCAAAGACGCTGAGGCCCGGCAGAATTACGAGCAAGCCTACGAGTACTACAAACAGGCTTACGATCTGAAACCCAAAGATCTTGCCTACCGCGCCGCTTACGAGAGGCTGCGTTTTTACGCCGGAGCTTCCCACGTGAAGCGCGGCCAGTTGCTGCGCGATTCGGGCAAGCTCGACGAAGCTCTGGCTGAGTTCCAAAAAGCGGTTGAGGTCGATCCTTCCAGCCCCATTGCTCAACAGGAAATACGGCGGACGCAGCAAATGATCGACGCTGCCAAAGCCCCTGGTCCAAAGGCCGCCGCCGCCGCGCCTAGTGGCCTTCAGCAGCGGGTTCAGGAAGCGCAAGGCCCCGTCGAGTTGGCGATGATCTCTAATATCCCAATCACACTCAAGCTCACTGAAGATACGAAAGTTATTTACGAAACAGTCGGCAAGCTGGCCGGAATTAACGTGCTTTTCGATCCGGATTACACTTCGCGCCGGGTCAAAATCGAACTGAACGGAGTCACCCTCGAGCAGGCGCTTCAGATCATCGCACTGGAATCCAAGACCTTTTGGCGGCCCGTGACTCCGAACACGATTTTTGTCGCTAGCGATACACCTGCGAAGCGCAAGGACGTGGAGCAGAGCGTCATCAAAACCTTCTATCTGGCGAATCTTTCCCAGCCGACAGAATTACAGGATGTTGTAAACGCGCTTCGGCAGATCCTGGAAATATCCCGCATTCAGCCGCTGCCGTCCCAGGGAGCGCTGGTGGTGCGCGGGACGCCTGACCAGATTGCGCTGGCAGAAAAACTCGTTGGCGATCTGGATAAAGCCCGCTCCGAAGTGATCGTAGATGTTGCTGTCATGCAGGTGAGCCGCGACAAGGCGCGGACATTGGGCATTAACCCGCCCACCAGTGCCACAGTAGCGCTGCAAAACAACATCAATACAACCACCCCCGCTACCACCACAGGTGGCACAACTACAACGACCGGAAACACCGGCAGCACGTCCGGCTCGGCGAATCAAATCAACCTCAATCGTCTCGGCAATCTGAACGCGACCGATTTCACGGTCACAATTAATCCGGCCACTGCGACGGCGCTCTTCAATGACAGCACCACTAAGATCATTCAGAACCCGCAAATTCGCGCTGTGGATGGACAAAAAGCCTCGCTGAAAATCGGTGATCGCGTTCCTGTGGTTACCGGTTCATTCCAGCCCGGTATTGGTGGAGTTGGCATCAATCCCCTCGTTAATACACAATTCCAGTACTTGGATGTAGGCGTGAACATTGACATCACGCCCAGGGTACATGCCGCGCGGGAAGTGACATTGAAAATATCAATGGATATTTCCAACGTCACTGGGCAGTCGAACATCGGCGGTATAAGTCAGCCGATTATCGGACAAAGAAAGATTGAGCACGAGATTCGGCTCAAAGAAGGTGAAGTAAATCTGCTTGGCGGGATGCTCGAAGACAGCACGACGAAATCCTTGAGCGGCATTCCAGGTTTGTCACAGATTCCGATTCTGCGCTATCTCTTTGGCCAGACGAACACCGAGCACCGGGAAAATGAAATCGTGTTTGCCCTTATCCCGCACATTGTGCGCTCCCAAGATCTTAGTGAGCTGAATCAGAGGGCGCTGCAAGTGGGAACAGCCAGTGCTATCGAGCTGCGGCGAGTGAGCCGACCGGCGCCTGGGGATGGCGGTGCACCCACGCAACCCACGCCAACTCCGCCTCCGGCACAATCAGCGCCTCCTCCCGCTCAGACGCCTCCACCTTCACAGGGATCGGCTGGCGGAGCCGCCAGCTTCATGTTTGATCCGGCAAACGTCACTCAACCTGCGGGTTCAACCTTCGCAGTTAATGTGCTGCTCACGGGCGCGCAGAACGTATATTCCGTTCCGCTACAGGTCAGTTATGATCCCAAAGTTTTGCAAGTGGTGAATGTTTCAAACGGCGGCCTGCTTTCGCAGGATGGCCAGTCCGTGGCCCTGGTCCATCGCGATGACGACCAGAGCGGCGCGCTTCAAATCACAGCGACGCGCCCGCCCGGTTCTGCGGGCATTTCCGGCCAGGGCGCAGTTGTGACTCTGACGTTCATGGCCAAGGCGAGCGGTCAGTCAACTTTGACAATTTCAAAAGGTGGCGCGAAAGATCCAAACATGCAATCGCTGCCGGTATCGGGGGCAGTGGCGACGATAACGGTGCAGTAAACTCATAGTTGAAAAGCGGGAAGCGCCCTCGAGATATTTGAGCCGCGAAGCGGCGGGGAGAATGCAGCCCACAGCGTGCGTCGTGGGTGGTAGTGGATTCACTCAGGATTCAAGCCTGGGACAATAAAAGCCGATTACCAATTCGTAGCTCTATGAAGTGCCTGGCTCAAAACCCAAAAAATTCTCCCGCCGCATCCAAAGGAAATGGTGGTGTTAGAACTGTGAATCAAGCGCAACACAATCAGTCCAGGGGATTCACGCTCATCGAGCTGATCGTGGCCACGGCAATTCTGGTCGTTCTGACCGGGCTCGCCGTTCCCTTAGCACGAGTCACGATCAAACGAGAGAAAGAACACGAGCTGCGCCACGATTTATGGGAAATGCGTGATGCAATTGACCGTTACAAAGACGCCGCCGATCGCGGCGCTTTCCAGATCAAAGTGGGCACAGAAGGGTATCCACCCGACCTGCAAACGCTCGTTGATGGTGTGGACGTTGGCGGCAAGAAGGTGCGCTTTCTGCGCCGCATTCCAAACGATCCTATGACCAACAGCACGGACTGGGGTCTTCGTTCCATGCAGGATGACCCCGCCTCCGACTCCTGGGGCGGACAGAACATTTTCGATGTGTTCACCAAGTCAGATGGCACGGGGCTGGATGGAACCAAGTACAAGGATTGGTAATGGCAACTCGCAACAAAAATCAAAGCCGGGGCTTCACCCTGATCGAAATGCTGATCGTGATCAGCCTGGTGATGATCCTTGTGGCCATTGCAGTCCCGAACTACCAGCGCTCCATCATGCGCGCGAAGGAGTCTGTGCTGAAGCAGGATTTGTTCCAATTGCGCTCCCTGATCTCGCAATACACGCTGGATAAGCAGAAAGCTCCGCAAGCGCTCGATGACCTGATCACCGCCGGATACCTCAAGCAGATTCCGATTGATCCCATGACAAACGCGAGAGATACGTGGACGGTAGATCAGGAAGACACGCTGCTGTCGGTGGATCAGCAGGAACCCGGTATAAGTGACGTGCACAGCGGATCGAACGCGATCTCGAGTGATGGGACCGCGTACTCAACCTGGTAGAGCGGGGTTTTATCCTGATTAGGTGCGGAAAACACCGACTCAGGGAAATTGGGAAGGCCAGAAGTTTACTCGTTGCCCCTAAGCCTTCACCTTGTCATTCCGAACCGGCTTCAGCCGTGAGGAATCTGCTTTTTAGAGTTTCCCCGCATTTGTCAGAAGCAAGTAAGATGAAATCGGCTTTCGAATTTTTGGCGCTTTGTTCCTGCGGCCTTTTCGCAGGCGCCGCTCTCTACATAAATCTTGTCGAACACCCTGCCAGGATGTCATGCGACGTTGCTGTTGCCCTGACCGAATTCCGGCCGAGTTACAAGCGCGCAACCGTTATGCAGGCATCTTTGGCCGCTGTTTCTTTCGCCACAGGAATTGCAACATGGTTGGAGGGAGCAAGCTTGAATTGGCTCATCGGGTCTCTGCTGATCGGCGCGGTCATACCGTTTACGCTGATTGTCATTTTGCCGACAAATCGCAGGTTGCTCGACAGCACACTTGACTTGAATTCGGATGTCCCCTTGCAACTCCTGCGGCATTGGGGACTCCTGCATGCAGTACGTACTGTGCTCAGTCTTTGCGCTTTCCTGCTGTTCTTGTTTGCTCTGGGTAGTGTGTCTTAATTTAATGAGCCATGAAGGACACGAAGGTACGCGAAAGGTTGAATCCTAAACGGCTTCCTTCGTTCTCCTTCGTGTCCTTTGTGGTTAAGTCGCGACGTACCTCGCCCTGAGATAGCTGGCGAATTCCCATCATCAATGCATTGCGCCTGTCCTGCCG
>DAIMDJ010000035.1:0-1116 GCA_036725905.1 Terriglobales bacterium | reverse complement strand
ATCGTCAACTCACTTAAGAATCTTGAAAACGATGAAACGCTTCTGGTGCAGTCGGGCAAGCCGGTCGGCATTTTCAAGACACACGATTACGCGCCGCGCGTGCTGATCGCCAATTCAAACCTCGTCGGCCATTGGTCGAATTGGGAGAAGTTCAACGAACTCGAGCGCGCCGGGTTGATGATGTACGGTCAAATGACGGCCGGTTCCTGGATTTACATCGGCTCGCAGGGAATTGTGCAGGGGACGTTTGAGACCTTTTCTGCGGCGGGCGAGGAGCATTTTGGCGGCGATCTCGCAGGCAAGCTGATCATCAGCGGCGGCATGGGCGGAATGGGCGGCGCTCAACCACTGGCGGCGACCATGGCAGGCGCGGCTTTTCTCGGGATTGATGTTGATCCCGAGCGCATCAAGAAGCGACTGAAGACGGGCTACTGCGATTTCATGGTCACCACGCTCGACGAGGCGCTGCGCATCCTGAAGAACGCAGTGCGCAAGAAGGAGAATATCTCTGTCGGCCTGGTGGGAAATTGCGCCGACATTGTTCCAGAACTCGCAGAGCGCGGGGTCGTCCCCGACATTTTGACCGACCAGACCTCTGCGCACGACCCGCTGAATGGGTACGTGCCGAATGGAATAACGCTGGAACAGGCGCTTGAATTACGCAAGCGTGACCCGAAAGCTTACGAAGAACGATCTCTCGATGCGATCGCGCGGCATGTAGAAGGTATGCTGCAACTGCAGAAAATGGGTGCGGTCACATTTGATTACGGAAATAACATTCGGACATTTGCCTTTCAGCACGGCGTAAAGAATGCCTACGATTTTCCTGGATTTGTCCCCGCTTACATCCGGCCACTGTTCTGCGAAGGGCGCGGGCCGTTTCGCTGGGTCGCGCTTTCGGGCGAGCCGTCGGACATCGCTGTGACCGACGACCTCGTCTTAGAGTTATTTCCGGATAATCGCATACTGCGCCGCTGGATCGATCTGGCGCGCAAGCGAATCAAATTTCAGGGACTGCCTGCGCGCATCTGCTGGCTCGGCTACGGCGAGCGCGCGCAATTCGGGCTTGCGATGAACGAATTAGTAAAAAAAGGCAAGCTCAAGGCGCCGATCGTG
>DAIMDJ010000034.1:3814-12760 GCA_036725905.1 Terriglobales bacterium | reverse complement strand
TCTGATGCTGAGGAAGCTACTTCGCCGGACGTAGTCTTTTCCATGCCTGTGAATAACAAAGCCAAGGACGTTCTAGCAATCGCCAGAGATGTGCTCGGAGCGAGAATTTCCCTGGCGAGAAAAGATAACGCTACCGCAATCGCAAAATTGCAAAGCGCGGTAGCGACTCAGGACACGCTCAAATACAGTGAGCCTGAAGACTGGTTCTTCCCGGTGCGAGAATCCCTAGGAGCAGCGCTTCTGATGAACGGTGATGCTGCTGGGGCTGAGAAAATCTTCCGCGAAGATATCGAAACTCATCCGCGCAATCCGCGTTCGCTATTTGGCCTGCAGCAGGCGCTGAAGACCCAGAAACGCGACTACGATGCCGGATTTGTTGAGAAGCAGTTCCAGTCATCGTGGAAGGGGCAAGGCGCGCAGCTACGGGTAGAGGATCTGGTGTAGTCCCAAGAAATCTGACGAGGGCTGGCCACAGGCCAGCCCTTTTTCTATTCTTCTAACCCACAGCGTGCCCTCGGACAACGACTTATAATTTCTGCGATGCCCAGTGCCGCCAAGAACATCGACCAAAGGCTCGAATCCCTCCGCGAAAAAATCCGCCAGCATGAATACCGCTACTACGTACTCGACGATCCCGAAATCAGCGACGCCGAATTCGACCGGCTCATGAATGAGCTTAAGAATCTGGAAGCTGAACATCCTGATCTGATCACCCCCGATTCTCCTACGCAGCGCGTTGGAGGCAAGCCGCGCGAGGGATTCGTGAAAGCCCGGCATTCCTCGCCCATGCTTTCGCTGGATAACGCCTACACCGAAGAAGAGCTGCGCAATTGGGAGCGGAGAGTACACGAGCTCAGTGGCCGCAAGGACGTCGAGTACGTCTGCGAGCTCAAGCTGGACGGCATGTCATTGGCAGTGCGCTATGAAGATGGACGACTGGTGCGCGGCATCACGCGCGGGGATGGCACCACTGGTGAAGATGTCACATCCAATGTTCGAACGGTTCGCTCGATCCCGTTATCCATTTCAAAAGAGAAGCTGAAGAAAACCGGGGTTCCGTTGGATTTCGAAGTGCGCGGCGAGATGCTCATGCCCATCGCTGCCTTTAAAAAGATGAACGAAGAGCGCGAGCAGAAAGGCCTCTCGCTCTTTGCCAATCCTCGCAACGCCACCGCAGGTACCGTGCGCCAGCTCGAACCCAGTATCACCGCACAGCGCCGGCTGGATTATTTCTGTTACTCACTGCTGCAAGATGGACGTACGTTTTTCAAGCGGCACTGGGAAACTTTGAATGCGCTTGAAGCCGTGGGTTTCAAAGTGAATCTCCGGCGGGCGCTGGCGAAGAATTTCGATGAAGTGTGGGCCTTCATTCAGCAATGGGAAGACAAGCGCGAACAGCTTCCCTATGAGATTGATGGCATCGTCATAAAGGTGGATAGCACCGCGTTGTGGGGCGAGCTGGGCTACACCGGAAAGGCCCCGCGCTGGGCGATCGCATACAAATACGCTGCGCGTTCGGGCATAACCAGAGTTGAAGGCATTCTGGTTCAGGTTGGCCGTACCGGGAAATTAACTCCAGTCGCTGCTTTGAAGCCGGTCCCGATCGGGGGCACCACGGTAAGCCGCGCCACGCTTCACAATATGGATGAAATTGAGCGGCTGGGAGTGAAGATTGGCGATTGGGTGGAAGTTGAGCGTGGGGGCGATGTCATTCCGAAAGTCACTCGCGTCCTAGAGGACAAAGATCATCCACGCGGTCACAAATCATTCCGCATGCCGGAGAAGTGTCCGGTCTGCGGAGGGCAGGTCGTACGCACGGAAGGTGAAGCCGATCATCGCTGCGTCAACGCCAATTGCCCAGCCAAACTTCGCGAGACCATCCTCCACTTCGCGTCTCGCGGCGTAATGAACATCGATGGATTGGGCGATGCTCTGGTAAATCAGCTCACCGATCGCGGCATGGTGAGGAATGTCGCCGATATCTACAAGCTCACTAAGACCGATCTGCTGAAACTCGAACGCATGGGTGATAAATCTGCCCAGAATGTGCTGGACGAAATCGAGGACTCCAAGAAGTTGCCGCTGGAGCGGGTTATCTATGGCCTTGGCATCCGTTTCGTGGGCGAGCGCACGGCGCAATTTCTGACCGAGCATTTCGGCTCCATGGACGCGCTCATCAACGCGAGTGAGCAGGAACTGCTCGAAGTAAACGAAGTAGGACCCCGCATAGCAGAGAGCATCGCGCAATTTTTTCGTGAGCCGAGGAATCGCGAACTGATCAAGCAACTGCGCGAAGCCGGCCTCAAGTTCACAGGCAAGAAGAAAGAGCGTGGCACCAAACTGGCCGGCAAAACATTCGTGCTTACCGGAACCCTGGCCCATTACACCCGCGACGAAGCCAAGAAAATGATCGAAGATGCGGGCGGGAAGGTCACAGGCTCGGTGAGCAAGAAAACGGACTACGTTGTCGCCGGGGCGGACACGGGTTCTAAGCTGGATAAGGCGAAAGAGTTGGGAGTGAAGGTAATTGAGGAGAAAGGGATGGCGGAGCTGCTGCAATGACAGCAACTGGTCTGTTCAGGTAGCGCGCACACGTGAGGCGTTTGCGTTTCACTTTGATGAACGCATTCAGCTCTGAGACAGAGATGGCTCGCCGATACCACGGAGACAGCGTCGAGGTTCTTCGTATCCTTCACGGTGCGCAGGACTGGCCGAAGTGAGGTTCTGATCAATTGTGATCCATCGCTCCCTTGATCCTCTCATACGTAATCTCCAGCGACTCCGGTAGCACTCGGCTCTCTCCCGCAACTGTCATGAAATTCGTGTCACCGATCCACCGCGGCAGGATGTGCATGTGAACGTGGCTGGCCACACCTGCTCCAGCCGCTTTACCAATATTCATTCCCAAATTGACTCCATCGGGCGCGTAAAGCTGACGTAGCACTCCTTCCATCCGTTGCGTGAGCTCGATCATTTCATGCGCCGCATCTGCTGATAATTTCTGCAGTTCGTCTACATGAGCGAAGGGCACGATCATAACGTGACCCGATGTGTATGGGTACGTATTCAGCACGATATAGCAATGGTGCGTGCGATGGACGATGTGCGCCTTAGCGTCATCTCCAGTGTTGGGCAATTCACAGAAGATGCAGCGGGAGTCCTTTTCCGCAGTTGTCACATAGGCATAGCGCCATGGCGTCCAGAGGTAATCCATCGCACGGCAGGGTACCAGATAGCCGCAGTTTTCGGGAACTCACGCGATCTTTCCGCGATGAAAAAAATCTCTGCTGCCCGTGCTGATTCTTGTTTGACACTCTTCCGAAACCGTTGCTATAGTCGAAGAGTTCACCTTTGGACGCGGGTTCGCTTTAACAGTCCGGCCGCTGGGATTGTCCAGTTCGTCCGCCAGGACGGGCTCAACATAACCGTAGACTCACGCCAGCAGTCCGCAGAGTAACAGCCCGCATCCGAAATGCCGCAGAGAGGCCATTAATCTTGTTCGACGATAATACCGCCCATAGCCTGGATTCCGCGACCACCGAAGTAGCTGAGCATCCCGCGGATTCCTCCGAAGGCTCGACCCTGCACAGCGTCCCGCCCCAGCCAACAGCAACTTCCCAGCCTCAAGACGAAAAACCGCCCGGAACCAGTGACGACTTCGCCGCCGCCCTGGAGAATTTCACTAGCGAGAGCGAGGAAGCGGTCAGCGAAGATCACGTGCTCAAAGGCACCGTGTTGAAGCTTACGCCGACTCACGTCGTGGTCGATATTGGCGCCAAATCCGAAGGCATGCTGCCTATCGCCGAGGTTCTCGATCACCAGGGCAACCCCAAGTTCCAGCCCGGTGATGAGATCGACGTCATGCGGGAGAAGGGCGAGACTGAGGAAGGTTATATCAATCTCTCCCACCAGAAGGCGCAACGACTGCGCGCGTGGGATGAAATTGAGAAGGCCTACAACGAAAACAAGCCCATCACAGCGCGCGTGGTTGACCGGATCAAAGGCGGTCTTACCGTCGATATCCTCGGCGCCCAGGCATTCCTGCCTGGCTCACAAGCCGACTTGCGCCCCGTGCGCAACCTCGATGCCCTCAAGGGGCATCCGCTGGAAGTTGCTGTTATTAAGCTAAACAAGAAGCGCGGTAACATCGTCGTCTCGCGCAAACAGATCCTGGAGCAGGAACAGAACGAGAAGAAATCCAAAACGCTGGAGCATCTGGAAGAGGGCGCGATGCTCACCGGCGTGGTCAAGAATCTTACTGAATACGGCGCGTTCGTCGATCTCGGCGGTATTGATGGCCTGTTGCACATTACCGATATGTCCTGGGGGAGGCTCACGCATCCCCGCGACCTGGTGAACGTAGGCGATCAAATCCAAGTGAAAGTGCTGAAGTTTGACAAAGACAAGCAGCGCGTTTCGTTGGGATTCAAGCAACTCACTCCTGACCCCTGGCTGGATGCTTCGCACCGCTATCCCGTGGGCGCACACGTTTCCGGACGAGTGATCAGCGTTACCGATTACGGCGCTTTCGTAGAGCTGGAGCAGGGTATCGAAGGTCTGGTTCACGTGAGCGAGATGACCTGGTCCAAGCGCATGAAGCATCCCTCGAAGCTGGTCAATGTTGGAGATCAAGTCGAGTGCGTGGTTCTTAATGTGAACCCGCAAGAGCGACGCATCTCGCTGGGAATGCGGCAACTCGCCCCTAATCCCTGGGACGCTCTGCATGACAAATATCCCGTGGGCGCGAACGTCGAAGGCCGCGTGCGCAATCTCACCGACTTCGGCGCGTTCATCGAGATTGAAGATGGCATCGATGGCCTGGTCCACGTGAGTAATCTAAGTTGGACTAAGCGCGTGAAGCATCCGTCCGAGGTTCTGAAAAAAGGCGACCGCGTCAAGGCAGTCGTTTTAGCCATTGAGCCGGATAAGCGTCGTCTTTCACTCGGCGTCAAGCAGCTTCAGCCTGATGTCTGGGAGACGTTCTTCGAGCAGCATCATGTCGGCGACGTTTTGCACGGCAAAGTGCTGCGCGTAGCCAGCTTCGGCGCGTTTGTCGAGCTGGCCGACGGAGTTGAAGGTCTCTGCCACAATTCCGAAGCCGTCGATGCCAACGGCCAGCCGGTTCATCTGGAGCCCGGCCAGGAACACGACTTTAAGATCATCAAAATGAACCAGGATGAAAAGAAAGTCGGGCTCAGTATTCGCGCCGTGGGTGAGGAAGCCTCGCGTACCGAAGTGGAGGCGTACAAACACCCAGCCTCCAGCACCGGCGGATCTACGATTGGCGAGTTGGTGTCCTGGAAACGCGCCGGCAGCGAAAACAACTGAGCGAAGGATCTCAAATGTGGCGCGGGCGCCCTCGCCCGCGAAAAACATGGGGCCGCCAGAAACGGCGGCCCTTATTTTTTTCTCAATTGAGAGTCGAGAACCGAGGCTGCACGCGGGCGAGGGCGCCCGCGCCACATTTGGTTATTTTGTATCAATCCTCAGATTTATGTTCACGGTTGGCCGCGTATCGAACTGACTTACCGTTTTGGTGTCGCTCTTGTGCCCATCGAACTGCGCGTAGACCTCGTAATCAATGCTTGGGGAGAGCGCGGGGAAGCGGTAAATTCCATCCTGCCCGGCGATGAATGTCTTCACCGCGCGCGTACGGGTATTTGAGAGGTATACAACGGCACCGGCAATGGGCGCTTCCTGCTTGTCGGTTACTCTGCCCGTGAGTAGCCGACCGGACTCCCCCTTATCTTTATCTTTGGCATAGCCATGCACGCATGCGGCCAGGCTGATGAGCACAACTAAAGCCAGGATTCGATGTGTTCTCATGAGGTCCTCCCCAACTCCTCATTCCACACTAATCATTTATGAGAGTCTCTGCTTATTTTAGATGCAAACCAATATCTACCCGCTCGTCACCTTCAATGTGCACCTTGACTTCCTCGCCCGGTTGTAACTGCTTGCCAACAGGGGGGTTGTATCCCTTCAAATCCGGCAACACAAGGTAATCGGCCCTGCCCGGAGGTAACCGCTGCGCAAACTCCCCGTTGCGATCGGAATATAACTCCCAACGCGCCTTCTTTTGATCGGCGCGGCGAATCTTTATTTTCACGCCGTACAGTGGCCGATTGTCCGGTGCCCAAACTGTTCCGAAGATCAGGGCGTAGGGCTTCGGTTTGTCGTGGGGACCTTTAGCGGCAGCCGTTGCTGGCCACACCCATCCAAAGCACAGCACGCAAAGTAGGAACCCGGAGAGAACCACGCGAAAAAGACTGCGGAGGGTCGAAACCTGAAGGAAAGGAAAGCCTGTGCGGAGCCTAGGCGTTGTCACCGTCGTCAGCTTCCTCTTCCTCTTCTTCTTCCTCGTATTCTTCTTCTACCGGTTTCAGCTCAACCGGGTTGATGGTGATGACTTCGAAGTCGCTGCCACACTCCGGGCAGGAAACGACCTCGCCTTCATCGATATCATCTTCCTCGATGTCGAGATCGGTTTCGCATTCTGGACAAAAAACCATGATTGCCTCCGCCTGGATTCAGGACGTCACCTGTTAATATTTAGTTTCTCCGCAGCCAGAGGTCAAGTGGCTGGGAGGCCGCGATTTTTAGCTGTCCTAGCATGGTCTCTGGATAAAACATGCATCATTTCAGAATTTGCTCAGTGCTGACCCTGCTTCTCGCACTTGCCACAATTCCCCTTTGCCTCGACGCACAAAAGAGGGAGTTCCCGCAGCCTAAGTTGCCCGCTGATCCGAAAATAGCTGCCGCTTTGAAGGAAATATCGCCGCAGCAGATTCAGGGCACCATTGAGAAACTGGTGAGCTTTGGGACTCGGCTGACGCTTTCCGCACAGGATCCAGGTTCCATTGCAGCGGGTCACGGGATCGGCGCAGCACGTGAGTGGATTAAAAGCGAATTCGACCGCTACTCGCACGATTGCGGCGGATGCCTCGAAGTAAGGACCGACACTTTCACCCAGCCGGCCGCCGATCGCATTCCCAAGCCGACGGAAATCGCCAATGTTTATGCGGTTCTGCGCGGGACTGATCCGGAGAACGCGAAGCGAGTCGTCCTGGTCACCGGCCATTATGATTCGCGCAATAGCGACACATTAGATGTTAACGGAGATGCTCCGGGCGCGAACGACGACGCCAGCGGCACGGCTGTGAGCCTGGAATGCGCTCGCATTCTCAGCAAGATGAAATTCCCGGCGACGATCATCTTTCTCACCGTCGCAGGCGAGGAACAAGGGCTTAACGGAAGCCATCATTTTGCATGGATTGCAGATCAAAAGCGGGATGAATGGCAGATCGAGGCTGTGTTGAACAATGACATCGTGGGCGGCGATAAGAATCCGCAACAAGATCCCAGCACCGTGCGGGTCTTTTCAGAAGGCATACCTTCGGACATGCTAAATCCGATGCGCGGCCCAGCATCGCTAGAGACGGAAGCAGTATTTGTTGGAAAGAATCTGAAGCAATTGCGCTTGCTTGGCGGAGAGAACGACTCATCCTCACGCCAATTGGCCCGCTACATAGCGGAAGTCGCGCAGGCGTATTCAACAGATGTTTCTCCCCTTCTTACATTCCGGCCTGATCGCTATCTGCGCGGAGGCGATCACACGTCTTTCAACCAATACGGCTTCGCGGCGGTCAGATTTACCGAATTCCGCGAAGATTACCACCACCAGCATCAGAACGTGCGCACCGAAAATGGCATCGAATATGGCGATTTGCCCAAGTTCGTCAACTTCGATTACGTGGCCAATGTGGCGCGCCTGAACGCCGCGACGTTGGCGGCGCTGGCGTCGGCGCCTGCCCCGCCACAAAATGTTCATCTGCTGACCAAAGAGCTGGAAAATGACTCGACGTTAACCTGGGACAAATCGCCGCGTGCTTCGGGATACGAGGTTCTGTGGAGGTCAACTTCTAGTCCAGATTGGGAACACGCGAAGGATGTGGGCAATGTAACCCGCGCCACACTCCCGATCTCGAAGGATAATGTGATTTTCGCCCTACGGGCGGTGGACGGAGAAGGCCATAGGAGCCTTCCAGTGACACCCATGCCAGAGCGCTGAAGCGCAAACTGGTAGGATTACTTGATGGGGCGGTGGGCACCTTCGACGGCTCACTGGCAACTGACTACTGAGAACTGACAACTTTTCATGTATCGCGGGCGAACACTCACGCTGAGCTTTCCTCCCTTTACCTTTTGGGTGAAGCGCATCATCATCGCCAGCGTCGTTATTTATTTTCTGCAAGTCCTGCTTGGCGCCTTCTTGCCGCTTGGCGGGCGGTATTTCGAACTCTATGCGGGCCTGGTGCCTGGTCTGGTAATCCACTATGGGATGATTTGGCAACTCCTGACGTATTCCTTTCTGCATGGCAGCGTTGGCCACGTCCTGATCAATATGCTGATGCTGTGGATGTTCGGCGCCCAGGAGGAGCAAGACTGGGGGCCGAAGCGCTTTATTGAGTTCTATTTATTCTGCGTAGCGGGCGCGGGGCTGGTGACAATTGCCGTTGCCTATTCGCCGCTGCCCGGCGTCACACCTGCGACAACGACCCTGGGCGCTTCCGGAGGCGTTTACGGCATCCTCATGGCGTTCGGCATGCTTTACGGCGATCGCGAGATCATCATGTTTCCGTTGCCCTTCATGATGAAAGCCAAGTACATGGTGGCCATCATGATTTTCCTGGTCATCATCGCGACTTTTCAGCCTTCACAAGGCGGCATAGCCAACTTCGCCCATCTTGGTGGCCTGCTGTTCGGGTTCCTGTATATCAAATTTTTCCCAAAACGCGGCCTGACGCTTGGAATGAGCGAGCGCTACTTCAGTCTGCGAAATGCCTACTACCGCTGGAAGCGCCGGCGAGCCGCCAGGAAGTTCGAAGTCTATATGCGGGAGCATAACCGCACCGTGGAATTTGACGAGCATGGAAACTACATTCC
>DAIMDJ010000034.1:0-3714 GCA_036725905.1 Terriglobales bacterium | reverse complement strand
GACTTCCCTTTGAATCCCAAATCGTGTCCGGCATTATTCACGGGCAAGAGCTTCGTTTTCGCGGGAATCAGCTTCAAAGCCGATTGCATCTCTTCAATCGATCCAAAAGGATCGCGCGTGCCATGCACGAACAACGCAGGCACCTTCAGGCTTGGCAGATGTTGAATCCGTGGCCGGTCGGGCCGGCTCGGGGCGTGCAGCGGATAGGAGAGCAACAGCAACCCGTTTACCAGTTCAGGTTCGTCGGCACACAGCATCGTAGCCTGCCGCCCACCATAAGACTGGCCACCAAGAAACATTCTTCCGGAAACAAGCTTGCGTACGGCCGCCGCCGCATTTTTCAGCCCAGAACGATCACGCTCCGCATTGCCCGGGCGCGGGGGACCATAAGGTCTTGCTTGCCGATATGGCAAGTCGCATCGCAAAACCGTGATTCCCGCGCCAGCAAAGACGTCCGAGAGAGCAATTAAAAGTGGAGATTTCGAATTTGAGCCGGCGCCGTGGGTTAGGACCAGCGCGTCTGCGGCGGAATCGGCAGCACGATAAGCAAATCCGCTGACGGCTGGATCCAGCGATTTGTCTTGGAAGAATTCTGCAGCCATGATTCGCGTCAGATTATTTCAGACTCACTTCGTCCAACGTTTCGTAAATCTTGATCACTCGAATCTCATTCCCCAGCTTCGCCCAGCACCGCAAGACGTCCGCATCTTCATGTGCCGCCTGCCGCATTGCTTCAGACGCCCACCAGCGGAACAATACGTAATGTCCTGCACCGTCTCGATAGAGCGTGTCCCGGCTGTAACCACGAGCAGCGAGCACCGCCACCAGATCGCGCATGGTCGCCAGCGAGGCCTCCTCCTGGCCAGGCACAGGCTCATAAATTGCCAATGAAAGTATTTCCTGAGCCATTTCGCTCAATCTTTCTGCTTACCGCCCCGGCGCTTTCGGCGCGCCGCCCTACGCTCTTCCTCGGCGGTGACTACATGCAAGCGCATAAAATTGGTTGAGCCCGAGGCCATTTGCGTACCCGCCACGACTCCCAGCACATTACCGCTTTTCACGCTTCCGCGGCGCAGCAATTCCTGCTCGGCAGCGGACAGCATCTGCTCGGCGGTAAGCGAATACCCTCTCCGCACCGGCTGTACTCCCCACAACAAATTCATGCGGTTGCAAACTGCTGGCGTATGGCTGAAAGCGTAGATCTCAGTCGGCGGCCGGTACTTCGAAATCAAACGCGCGGTGTTCCCTGACTCTGTAAACACCGCGATGGCCGCCATGTGCAGGTCTTCAGCCGCATGGGCCACCGATTCGCAAATCGTTTCCGCAATCGAAAGCCGCCGCTGCGCTCGGCGTCGAGGCTGAGTAAACTCAGCCATATTACTCTCTGCCTCCTGCACAATCCTGGCCATCATCGCCACCGCTTCTCGCGGATAAAGTCCGCTGGCTGTCTCGGCAGAGAGCATCACGGCATCCGTCCCGTCGAATATCGCATTCGCCACGTCGCTCGCCTCAGCCCGCGTGGGACGCGGATTTTCAATCATAGATTCGAGCATCTGCGTGGCGATGATCACCGGCTTGCGCCAATCCGAGGAGCGGCGGATCACATATTTCTGAATTACCGGAACCTTCTCTGCTGGCATCTCCACACCCAAATCCCCGCGCGCAACCATTACACCATCGGCTGCCTCGAAGATTTCTTCTAGTTGTTTCAGCGCCTGCGGCTTCTCCAACTTGGCAATCACGGGAAGGTCGCTGCCGCGGCCAACTATGATTTGCTTCGCCATGCGGACATCACTCGCCGAGCGGACAAACGAGAGCGCAACCATATCTACGCCGTGCTTAAGCCCAAACTCCAGGTCTTTGCGATCTTTCTCAGTGAGCGCGGGTATCGACAACGCGATGCCCGGCAAATTGATTCCCTGATGCTCGGCCAGGACTCCGCCGTTAATCACCTCGCACTCCACGTCGTCACCGCGAACGCGCGTGACACTCAGCTCGATCAATCCGTCGGATACAAGAATCCGCGCCCCGGCTCTCACCTCGCGTGCCAGACCCTCGAAAGTAGTCGGGATCAGGGTTGAGGTCCCAGAAATGTCACGCGGGGTAATCGTCACCCGCGACCCTGTTTTCAATGTGACCGGCTCATGCCCTTTTAGGCTGCCAGTGCGGATTTTGGGGCCTTGAAGATCCTGGAGAATGCAGATGGATCTCCGCTCAAGCCTGGCCGCTCGGCGCAGCCGCGCAATATTGCGCGTGTGCTCGGCGTGTGTGCCGTGTGAAAAATTCAGGCGGGCGACATCCATCCCCAGCCGCATTAGGTCGCGAAGCATTGCTTCGGTATTGCAGGCAGGGCCTATGGTGCAGATGATCTTGGCGCGGCGCACAGATGGTTGGGTAGAACTGGAAGACACATCGGCAGGAGCCGCGTCCAACTTGCTTCGTTCCAAGTTCTCCTTAAGGCTAAGCACATTGCGGGCTGAAATTAGAGAATCCTCAACGAGCCCGGTCGCTACTGCCGTTTGTCAGGGTCCGGCTCGCCATCGCAACCAGTTCCTGCCCCAGGCGCGAACGCGGAAAGATCATAGCGTTGAATTCCGCTCCCACCAGAATGATGAGTGAGATCATGTACATCCACACCAGCAGCGCAATGCCAACGCCGAGCGATCCGTAAATGATGCTGTAGTCGGCGTAACGTTGGAGATACCAGCCGAATAGAGCGGTCGCCGCGAACCAAACGGCGGTAGCCAAAGTCGCTCCTGGAAGAACGCTGTGCCAGGGCTGGGTGCGTGGCACGGCGTTGTGATAGATGAGCGCAATCACCGCGATACTGGTCAGCCCCGCGATCAACCAGCGGATCACTGTCCACATAAACAGAATGAGGTAACTGTACTCGTGATTCAGATGAAATATGACGCGCGCTTCAATGCGGCTTCCGAACGCGACCAGCACAGTTGCGAAGGTGAGGGGAGTGCCCGCCAGGATCACCAGCGAAAATGCAATTAGACGCTCTTTCAGCAGTCCCCATATTTTGGGCAACTCATAAGATCGCCGAAAACCTTCCATCCAGGAAATCATGACGCCGGATGCGGTCCACAGAGTAATCAACGAAGCAGAAATCAGCACTCCGACAGGTCTTTGTGCGCTGCCCTTCAAGTAGGCGAGCGCCGTCCCGCTACCTGCAGGCAGAATTCGTCCAACCGCATAGGAAATCTCGCGCAGATAAGCTTCAGTTTTGTGTGAGGTCGCGAGCACCGAGCCAACCACCAGTAGAAGCGGGAAAAAAGTCAGGATGGAAGAATAGGCGGATGCTTTGGCGATGGCGAACGCATCATGCTGAAACGCACGCCAGAACGCCAACCGTAACAAGCGCATGAAACGCAACACGAGTGCGCCCAGAGTATCCGGAGAGGGTACTGGCTGCAACTCAGAAATGTGGTTGCGTTCCTGATCTGGCAATCGTTTGGCGTTGGCGTGCATGGGGAACTATGGGGCTAAACAGGAAAGCCAAAGGGCGGATCGCTCCGCCCTTTGCGCCTTGCTGAATCATTCGGCTGTCAGTTCCTCGGTCTCGCCCTCGTGACGCATCAGCTCGAGCGCGCGCTCGGCCTCTTCGTAAGCGGCAGAGACCTCCTCTTGCACCTTGGCGGCCGCCTCTTCCATCTCTGGCGAGAGACGCACGTTGCGGTAGTACTCCATGCCGGTACCGGCAGGGAT
>DAIMDJ010000033.1:3093-12764 GCA_036725905.1 Terriglobales bacterium | reverse complement strand
TCGCAAGCAGAAAAATCTGCTGGCGCCGTATTCCTGGAGCAAGGACTAGGAATGCGCTGAATCTGGTGCTTCTGGAACTTAGGGGCGGGCCACCCTAGGGGATTAAACGGAGGCTCGGAATCCATTAAGAGTCGAAACGAAGTATTGACCATTTTTAATGACTATGATCTAATCAATGGACCATGAAAGAAGTTGCCATTTCTGAGTTCAAGGCCAAGTGTCTGGCGATGATCGAACAGGTGCACAAGACCAAGCGGCCGATTAGAGTGACGCGATTCGGCAGGCCAGTGGCTGAAGTTGTGCCACCTTCTCCCGAGGCGGCGTCCGGCGATTGGATCGGCTCGATGCGCGACAAAATGGAAATCCTGGGAGACATCGTTTCTCCGGCAACCGAGCCAGATGACTGGGAGGCGTTGCGCGATTGAGACTCTTGCTCGATACCCACATCTGGCTGTGGAGCTTGCAGGACCCGAATAAGCTGGGGCGACGAGTGCAGCAGGAGTTAAGAAGTCCGGCCAACGAGATATGGCTGTCTCCGATCAGCACGTGGGAGGCATTGACGCTCTATGCCAAGGGCAAAATCCGCTTGCAGGGTGATCTCAGCGAGTGGGTTGCCGAAGCGACTGCTCCCCTTCGGGAAGCTCCTCTCACGCATGAAATCGCCTTGGCTGCGCAGCAGCTTACTTTGCCCAATCCCGACCCGGCAGATCGATTTATTGCCGCCACGGCAAAGCTGCTGAGACTGACGCTCGTAACCGCCGACGCAAAATTGCTCGGGTTGGGAGAGATTTCCACTTTAGCCAATCGTTGAATGGCGGGGGCAATACTGCAAGGCCTGAGCTTGCGCTATCGGGACGGCGTTGTTGCCGCTGGTGCCGCTGGCCTAAGATCGGCATGGATGGGATTCGGCAGTTCATCGCCGCGGAAGTATTCGCCTCTGGCAGCGCTCATCTCCGGCATAGCTACGAACGGTTTGCTGTAGTCGTTCCCAGCATTCCAAAACAAGAATCCAATCCCGCCCTTTTTCTTCGCGGTTAATACTTGGACTTCAATGTATTTGGGCGAATAGGTTTTCGTTCGCCAACGGAAGGCTTGCAGCCACGGGCGGATCACAACTCCGCTTCCCTTGGTGATGAGTTCAAAACGGTCCATAGATTCGGAGATGAAGTGTTCGGGCGCATCGCCTGGGCGGGCATAGCCGTCCATCCCGAAGAAGTGCGAAGGATAGATCATCGGCGAGATCACATCACAATATTTCGCCATGCTCACGATGTCTTGCCCGGTGTGCGCAAGGTCAACCTGGCGCTGCCACGCCATCACTCCGAATACATCCAGGGACAACAGGACACCTGCCGGGTGTAGCTCGGCATAGGCGTGCTTCAGGAAATCGGCGATCACGTCGGTGCGGCGCCATTCGGGATGTGCAGTCTGAAATACAAAGCTGGCATCTTTCTGGTCGCCCTCGGCTGGGAAGCGAACATAGTCGAACTGAATCTCGTCCGTTCCGGCTTCGGCTGCTCTCCTGGCTAGGGCAATGTCATATTCCTGGACCTTGGGTTGGGAAGGATCGGTCCAAACGAGCTTGCCATTCTCCCGCCATGCCTGCCCAGTTCTGCGTGATTTCACGGCCAGCTCGGGATGGGTGGTAACCAGCCGCTCGTCGCGGAAAATCGCGATTCGGGCGATAGCATGCATGTTTTGTGAATGAAGAAAGCGCACGAACTTCGGCAGATCGTGAATCGGCGCACGATGACTTCCGAGCAGGGGGTGCTCGAAATGAATGTTCACGCTGCCGTCGCTGTCTTTTATATCGAATACGACCGCATTCCCGCCGACCTCGCGCCACCGCCGGATGATGCGAAGCCCGCGATCGCTTGCTGCCATCACTCCGGTCAGGTACACTGCGCGGACTTCGAAGTCGCGCGTCACGGGGACAGATTTCTCCACGATAGGCGCGTCTAGAATCCCCGGAATAATTATCGGCTGACCGGGTTTTAGAAATGTGCTGTGTGTATCTGCGTTGGCTTTGCGAATTGCCTGAGCTAATTCGGTGGAAGTCAGGTATGAAGTCTGAGAAAGATAATGACGAGCAACAAGCGGAATACTGTCTCCGCGCTTAGCTATATACAGTGTGGTCCCCGGGGGCGCAATCATGGCAACCGGCGTGACGCTGGCACCCGTCGAAGGGACGGCAATCGCAGGTTTGGAAGCCTGCATCAGTTGTGGTTGCACCGATTGCGCTGCCGCGCCGGCACCCCATGAAAAGAGAAGGGAGCAAAGGATGGCGGGCAGCGAGATCGATGTCAGCCGGTGCAAGTCGTTCTCCATTGAGATGCTTCTGTGATGCTAAACAGACCCATAGGTCAACGCCAGTTACGAGTGACCAACGCCAGGCGATTGCTGAGTCCGGCAAGTTAGACGCCATAGGAAAATTCCAGGATGCTGCGCAAACGTTTTCCCTTTACACGATCTCACTTTGGCTTGTACCTGACACTCTTTTGGCAGCTGTGTCATCTAACGCTAGTGAGTAGTAGATGATGGGCTGTTGCCCGGCGATGGCGAGTCGTTTGCACTTGATCGGGATGTTCAGGCACACGGAAGGTGACAAATTTTGCCAAATCCCATGACTCAGCCTCCCAGGAAGCGAATGCGGCCCCAAGTAAGGAAAGGCGAGGGCCAGACCCTATGAAAACCGTCCTTAACGCAGTGCTTGATCCGACCCGCCGCAGCACCGATGCCAAGGATTTTGAAGGCGCTCTTCGCCGCAAGATCGTTGGCCAGGACCAGGCGGTTGAAAAAGTGGTAGAGATTTACCAGATGTTCCTGGCGGGACTGAACCCGCCCGGTCGCCCGGTAGGCAATTTGCTATTTCTCGGTCCGACCGGCTCGGGCAAGACCCGTGTAGTCGAGTCGATGGCGGAGGCGCTGTTCGGTGATTCGCGCGCCTGCATCAAGATTGACTGCGCCGAGTTCCAGCACTCGCACGAGATCGCAAAGTTGATCGGCTCGCCTCCGGGCTATCTGGGTCACCGCGAGACGCACCCTCTTCTCACGCAGGAAGCGCTCAACCAGTGGCAAACTGACAAGCTCAAGCTTTCGATCCTGCTGTTCGACGAGATTGAGAAGGCCTCGGATGCGCTGTGGCAGTTGCTCCTCGGAATCCTGGATAAGGCTACCCTGACCCTGGGCGACAATCGCCGGGTTGACCTTTCGCAGTGCATCATCATTATGACCTCAAACCTGGGGGCTGGAGAGATGAGCAACCTGGTTGAGGGCGGCATGGGGTTTGCGCAGAAGCCGACTGAAGTGGATGAGACGTTCGACGAGAAGATCAACCGTACGGCAACCGAAGCGGCGCGGCGCAAGTTCACGCCCGAGTTCATGAACCGAATTGATAAGACGGTGGTGTTCAAGACCCTGCGTTCGGAGCACCTGCAGCAGATTCTGGAAATCGAACTGGGCATGGTGCAGCAGCGCATTCTGATGGCTTCGGCCACCAATCAGTTCGTTTTCAGTTGCACGCCGCGAGTGAAGAATTTCCTGTTGCACGAAGGCACAGATCCCAAGTACGGGGCGCGGCATTTGAAGCGTGCCATCGAGCGGCACGTAGTCTTTCAGTTGGCCAACCTGGTGGCAACCAGCCAGGTAAAGCTGGGGGACTTCGTGCGCATTGATCTCAGTCCGGAAGGCCGCCTGACATTTGTGAAAGAGGCTGAGAACGCAATGGTGCCGATGCTGCTTGAGCGCTACGGAGCAGCGGCCGGCGTGAGTGCGGTCGCGCGCGCGACTAGAACAGTGGCGTCACGGCGGGAATTGGGCGCAACTGGAACATTGGACGGCAAGTAAAATCTGGGCTCACCTCGAAAGGCGCCGCTTCTGACGGCGCCTTTTTTGTGCTTAACCGCGTCTGCTACTCGTGAGCTTTATTCATGCTCCGGTTGGCGGAGTTCACCAGCAACGAAGGAGACGCACTTCTCCTGTACTTGAGCATCGTCACCGAATCCACGCATCCAGACCACCTCCGGCTCGCGGCCGAACCAGGTCATCTGGCGTTTGGCGTAGTTGCGATGGGCCTGCTGAGCTGCTTGCAATGCGGTTTTCCCATCGATTTCCCCTCGCAGAAGTTGGACTGCTTGTTTATAGCCCAGCGAAGTCAACGGGCCCGCAGAATCGCCGTATTTCTCCAGGAGGCGTGCGGTTTCCTCGACCAGACCCGACGCGAACATCTTCTCGGCACGCTGATTAATACGCGCATAGAGCGCATCGCGATCCGGATCGAGACCGAGCCGAAGAATGTGGAAGCCCTGGAGCGGTTGCCGCCCATGCTTCCACAACTCAGTCATTTTTTGCCGGGAGGCCAAACAAACTTCGATGGCGCGAATGAGCTTGGGCGCGTCATTCGCGTGAATGCGTCCGGCTGCCGCGGGATCAAGTCGCTTCAGCATGCGATGCAGGTGCGAAGATCCCTTTTCTGTGGCGCGTTGGCGCAGGCGCTCACGCAGTCCTTCCGAACGCTGCGGCCCGGGGAAGAGCCCTTCCAGCAGCGCGCGGAGATATAGGCCGGTTCCCCCAACCACAATAGGGAGCTTGCCGCGAGTGTTGACTTCGCGCAAAACCTCACGTGCTCTCCGCGCGTACTCGCCTGCTGTGATGTAGCCGGTTGCATCGACGAAATCGAAGAGATGATGAGGCACTCGGGCGCGTTCGACCGGGCTGGGCTTCGCGGTGCCAATCTCGAATTCACGATACATGGCGACCGAATCATAGTTCACAATCTCGCCGTGGAAGTGTTCTGCCAAACTGAGGGATAAGGCGCTCTTGCCGCTTCCAGTGGGGCCAAGCACAACAACGAGCAGCGGGTCGCAGCCCACGTCAGCGGGCACTCCAGGAAATGTGGTGCCAGTAACGCGCGAGGGTGATGATCATGATCAGCGCGGCGATGATCAGAAGGCCGGCGGCTTCCAGGGTGTAGATATGCGGGCGAGGATGATGGGGAGAGCCCGATTGGCGCGATGGAGGGAGGATCGCCATTCGGATATTGTATCGCCAGTAATGGACCGGAAAAAGGCTACAGTGCAAGCAGTGCTAAACTACGGCGGCGTTGCCATGCCGTTGCCGCAAACTAATCAAGCGGGAAGAATCGTACGCTTTGGAATCTTTGAGGTGGATCTTGCGGCCGGAGAGCTGCGCAAGAGCGGTGTCCGAGTCCGCCTGCAAGAGCAGCCGTTTCAGGTGCTCGCTTACCTGTTGCAGCATCCGGGAGAAATCGTTACGCGCGAAGAGCTGCGTCAGAAGTTATGGCCGGCGGATACATTCGTCGACTTCGATCACAGCCTGAACACCGCAGTAAATAAGGTGAGAGAAGCGCTGGGAGATTCCGCCTCCAGCCCCAGATACCTGGAAACGCTGGCGCGCCGCGGATACCGCTTCTTGGCGCCGGTTGAAAGCGCGCATTCCGGTCCAAAGGATGCCGGGACCGAACCTCTGGTTACTCAGCTCAACGGCTCGCCGCTGCATCCTGAGCTTGATATCCCGCTACCACGCCGGAGTCTAACGCGGGCCCTGTTTGGATTGATCCAGATCATGTACCTGGTCTTCTATCTGGTAGCCCTCTTTCGATTAGGGGAAATCGATCGGGTCACGAATTCGTTTCTTCCGGGATGGGCGGCGACCGGTATCCTGGTAGCTGTGATCACCACGGCGGGCGTGGGAATTCCACTGCGCTGTTATCTGTTCACGGCATCCGCCTTCGATTATCGCCGACTCGGTGAGAAGTTCCAGAAGCTGTTCCTGGCGATTTTGGTGCTGGATCAGTTATGGGCGGTGGCGCCGTTTCTGATGGCGCAGAAGATCGGCTTCGGGGCGGCGTTCGCGGCGACCGCGGCGCTGCTCTATGTACCGTTTTCCGAGCGGACGCTGGTGCGGATGGCCTACTCCTAGCGATTTCTATGGAACCGTGCTCACCGAAGCTGCGTATCTGCGTCTGTAACTCGCGAGTAGTGTTGTGTCCGCGAGGTGAGGAGCGAGATATGAGGCTTACCGCGACGCTGCTGTTCGTGCTGCTTGCGCTTACGCCCCTCGCGCGCGCTGATGAGTGGTCGAAGACTTATGCCATCACGGGGAAGCCGGAGCTTCGTGTCGAAACCAGCGACGCCAACATTCGCGTGGATACGTGGGGCCAGAACACAATTGAGGCCCGGGTAACCTCTGAACATTGGAAAATCGGCGAGGGTGGCGTCAGAGTGATCGAGCGCCAGATGGGAGACTCAGTGGAGCTCGAAGTCCGCCTGCCGCATGAGCATCACATCTGCATTATCTGCGTGAATGTCCATAGCTACCGCGTAAACGTGGAAATCCATATGCCGCGCGAGGGACGGGTGAATCTGCGTACCGGGGATGGGTCCATTCGCCTCAGCAACTTCAAGGGCGACATGCAGCTTGAGAGTAGCGATGGCAGCCAGGAGATTGATTCAGTCGATGGAACCCTGCGAACCCATGCTGGTGATGGCCACATTCGTGCCGCAGGACGGTTTGATTCACTGGACGCCAGCACGGGGGACGGTCGTATCGAAATCCGCGCGCTTACGGGTTCGACCATGGCATCAAGTTGGGACCTGCATGCTGGAGACGGCAGCATCACGCTCGAGCTGCCGGAGAATTTTGCCGCAGACGTGGACCTGCACACGGGTGACGGGCACATCAGCCTGGATATGCCGGTCACCGTCGAGGGCCGGCTCGGCGGAAACAATATTCACGGAAAGCTGAACGGCGGGGGGAATCTGCTGACGATTCATACTGGCGATGGATCAATTAAATTACAGAAATCGTAAAACGGCGCATTAACCGCGGCAGATTGCCAGGATTCAGGGCGCGCCGGCCCTCTGCTGTGGGAGCAGAGTACGCTGCCGCCACAGTGTCGCGACGGCGGCGCTACGAATTCGGCGCTCAGCGAACAGGAAATCGAATGAAAATCTATCGAACGCTTGGGCTCATCGTCGTTGCACTCCTATCTACAGTCATTCGTGCTCAAAATCCGCAAAATTCGTTGCCGGTGTTGAATGTCAGTTCTATGGACAAAAGCATCGATCCCTGCGTGGATTTTTTCGAGTACTCGTGTGGCGGATGGATCAAGAAGAATCCCATCCCGCCGGACCAGACCAGTTGGAGCGTGTATTCGAAGCTGGAGGATGACAACAAGCTAATCCTGCGCGACATTCTGGAGCGCGCGGCCAAAGCCAATACCAGCCGCGGTGCAACCAATCAGAAGATTGGCGATTATTACGCCGCCTGCATGGATGAGAGCGCGATTGAGAAGGCTGGGGTCGCGCCGCTCCGGCCGGAACTGGAGCGGATCGAGAATCTGAAATCGAAAGCGGAACTGGCTAGCCTCGTCGTCTCCATGCAGCCGGCGAAAGAGAACTATTTGCGGCAGGAGACGGTGCTGTTCGACTTTGGTTCTTCGCAAGACTTCAAAGATTCAACTCAGGTTATTGCTACGGCAGACCAGGGAGGGTTAGGACTGCCGGATCGCGACTACTACCTGAAAGATGACGATAAATCGCAGGAGCTGCGGAAGGAATATTTGGTCCACGTCCAGAAGATGTTCGAGCTGTTGGGCGACAAGCCGGAAGCCGCTGCGGTCGACGCACAAGCTGTGATGAAGATCGAGACTGCACTTGCGAAAGGATCGCTCACTCGCGTGGAGCGCCGCGATCCGACCAAGCTGTATCACAAACTGAGCCGGGCGGAGTTGCAAGCGCTCAGCCCGTCGTTCCACTGGAGCGAGTATTTCACCCATGTGGATTTGGGTTCAATGCAGTCACTCAACGTGGTGACGCCGGATTTCTTCAAGGCTCTGAATAGTGAACTCGAGCGGGAAGACTTGGCGGACTGGAAAGCATATTTGCGCTGGCATCTGGCGCACGCGAATGCTCCCTTTCTATCTTGGCCTTTCGTGAATGCTGATTTCGATTTTTTTGACAAAACGTTACAAGGCACAGAGCAGCTTGAACCTCGTTGGAAGCGCTGCGTGAGTGCGGTCGATAACCAAATGGGCGAGGCGCTGGGTCAGGCATACGTGGAACTCAACTTTAGCCCGGAAGCCAAGCAGCGTGCGCTAAAAATCGTCAAGCAGATCGAAGGCGCCATGCAGCAGGACGTCACCAGCCTCCCCTGGATGAGCCCCACCACAAAACAGCATGCGCTGGAGAAGCTGCACGCGATCGCCAACAAGATCGGCTATCCAGATAAGTGGCGAGACTACAGTACGCTGAAAATCGACCGCGATGATGAACTGGGCAATGTGCTACGTGGGCGGGAATTTGAATTTCACCGCCAATTGGCAAAGATTGGCAAGCCAGTGAATCGCGGCGAGTGGCAGATGACCCCTCCCACCGTGAATGCCTACTACGATCCGCAGATGAACGACATCAATTTTCCTGCGGGAACATTGCAGCCACCTTTGTTCAGCGCTGGATCCGATGACGCACCGAATTACGGTAACACTGGCGGCACCATCGGGCACGAATTGACTCACGGCTTCGACGATGAAGGCCGCCAATTTGACGCCCAGGGCAATCTGCGCGACTGGTGGACGCCCGAGGACGCAAAACAGTTTGAACAGCGGGCCAGTTGCATTTCCAATCAGTATTCGCAGTACGTGATTGTTGATGACGTCAAGATCAATGGGAAACTGACACTCGGTGAGGATGTGGCCGATCTGGGCGGGCTGATGCTGGCTTATATGGCCTGGAAGGATGAGACAAAGAATCAGAAGCTTGAGCCGCTCGAAGGATTCACACCCGAGCAGCGGTTCTTCATCGCGTATGGCCAAAGCTGGTGTGGACAAACGCGAGATGAAACCAAGCGGCTGCGCGCGACAGTTGACCCGCACTCACCGGACAAGTACCGAACCAACGGCGTGGTTTCGAATACGCCTGAATTTCAGAAGGCGTTTCACTGTAAGGCAGGCGCACCGATGGTGCGGGAGAATCGTTGCCGAGTATGGTAGATGGGCCATTTTTTTAGAACGTCGAATGAAAATTTACTGCAATCGGGCTCGGTAGCTACACTGTTCTATACCAGCACAGATTAGTGCAACTACCATCAGTACAGTAGCGTTATCGGCTGATCTGTTATCATCCGCACATGGCAACCGTGGCACGGGCCGAGTCTCCCCTTTACCTGCAAATTGCCGAGAGCATGACGCAGCAAGTCGCCCGCGGAGCGCTTCGCCCCGGCGACCGTGTTCCTTCCCTTCGCCGGCTCAGCCGGCAAAGACGCGTCAGTATGTCAACAGCACTACAGGCGTATTTGTGGCTGGAGAGCCGCGGCTATTTGGAGGCGCGGCCGCAATCCGGCTTCTATGTGCGGACTCCGTTTTCCGCGCTGATTCCCGAGCCTCGGTTTGAATCTCCCAAAACACAGCCGAAGACGGTAACCACGAACGCGATCCTGGCGGAACTAATGGAGTCTGCGAACAACCCGACGAATATTCCGTTAGGCGCGGGATGCGCAAGCCCGGAACTGTATCCCAACCGGCGCTTAAATTTGATTTTGCGCCGCATCGTGCGCCGCGAGCCCGAGCACAGCGCGCGCTACGATTTTCCGCCCGGGGTAGAGGCGCTGCGGCGTCAGATTGCCCGCCGCTCGCCGGATATGGGCTGCAACTT